>JBDKJN010000177.1:0-8820 GCA_039796595.1 Bacteroidota bacterium | reverse complement strand
AGAAGTGGGAACGATGATCGCTGTTGCTGAGGCCGCGCGTAACATTGTCTGCAGCGGTGGTGTTCCAAGCGCGATTACCAACTGTCTCAATTTCGGTAATCCTTATAATCCTGAGGTGTACTGGCAATTTGTTGGTGCAATCAAAGGAATGAGCGCGGCATGTAAAAAGTTTGCTACCCCGGTAACTGGAGGTAATGTGAGCTTCTACAATCAAACTGTTAATGATGACGGTTCTGCTCGCCCAGTTTTCCCAACACCTACCATAGGTATGCTTGGTGTAATGAAGGACAAGAGTTTGCATACCACCTTGGATTTTAAATACAAAGGCGATTTGATTTATTTGTTGGGAGAGCCTCGCAATGATATCAATAGTTCAGAATATCTCGCAGCAGTTCATGGCATCCGTATTTCTCCTACACCACATTTTGATTTAGATGAAGAGTTCCGCTTACATGGTTGTTTGCGTGAATTGATTAAGAATAGTTATATCTCGGCTGCGCATGATGTAAGCGATGGCGGTCTGTTTGTCACACTTTGTGAAATGGCATTGCCAAACTCTCTTGGTTTTGATATTGTTACCGATAGCGATATTCGTAAAGACGCATTCTTATTCGGCGAATCGCAAAGTCGGGTTGCTGTTACTGTAGTTCAAGACTACGAGGATGAGTTCTTGGATATGGTGGGAGATATGAATGTACCCGTAATGTTATTGGGTCACGTAACCAAGGGTCGAGTTACGATTGATGAAGAAAATTACGGCTTCATTGAGGATTATCGTGTGCTCTACGAAAATTCAATTGCTGAAGAAATGACGCGTTAATAGCTGAACTATGGAAATTTTTGAAATCATCAAAGCACTCCTAACGGACATAGACGGTACTCTTGAAGTATGGGTGAGAGATTACGGTACCTGGATCTATGGAATACTTTTTTTAATCGTATTTGTTGAGACTGGTTTGATCGTGATGCCACTATTACCAGGGGATAGTTTGTTATTTACTGCAGGTATGCTCGCTGCTCGAGGTGAGAATAGTCATTTCAGTATTTATGTGTTGATCCCATTATTGATTGTTGCAGCATTGCTTGGTGACAATCTGAATTACATTATTGGTCGTACGTTTAGTGACCAGATCAAAAAGCGAGATAGAATATTATTCTTCAAACGGGAGTACATCACAAAAACGGAGGAGTTTTTTGAAAAGCATGGCAAACAGTCGATTATAATCGCACGTTATGTTCCTATTGTTCGCACCATTGCCCCTTTTGTTGCTGGTGCAGGTAATATGAAGTACCGGACCTATCTGATGTATTGCTTGATTGGAGCAGTTCTTTGGGTAAGCAGTATTAGCTTACTAGGGTATTTCCTTGGCAATATCCCAATCATCAAAGACAACTTTGAGAAAGTCGTTCTAGCTATTGTGTTTATTTCGGTTGCTCCTATTTTATGGCAAGGATTCAAGATGTGGCGGGCCAAACAAGCAGCTAAATGAGAAAATTTGGACTCATCGGAAAGTCTTTGGAGCATTCTTTTTCTCCAGATTATTTCGCTTCAAAATTCAGTCATGAAAATATTCTTGATGCGGAATACAAGGCTTATCCTTTGAAAGATCTGGAATTTTTTCGCAAATGGTTTTTTGAGTCCGGACTTTTAGGTGTCAATGTAACAATTCCGTATAAGTCCGAAATATTATCTCATCTGGATCGCATACATCCTGTTGCTACAGCTATAGGTGCAGTCAATTGTGTTGCTTTGCAAGGTGAATTGCTAGTCGGATACAATACGGATGCAGAAGGTTTTACGCGCTCCATTGTGCCTTTCATTGAAAATAAATTTGAAAGAGCGCTTGTGCTGGGAAAAGGAGGGGCTTCAAAAGCCGTAGCCTATGGTCTAAGTTTATGGGGTATGGATGTTTTTTTTGCCACTCGTGAGCCTCAAGGCGATAAAGACTTGGGTTACGATGCGCTGAACCTGGCCAATATGAATTTTTTTCCGCTGATTGTAAACTGCACCCCATTGGGTACTTCCCCAAACGTAGAACAGTGTCCGGACATTCCTGATGATGGGTTAAGTGAAGGACATTTTTGTGTTGATCTGGTCTACAATCCTCCTTTGACTTTGTTTATGCAAAAAGCCCAACAAAAGGGTGCGTTGGTCATGAACGGCCAAAAAATGCTTGAAATACAAGCCGAACTCAGTTGGCAAATTTGGAATGGCGATGGGCCGAAATAGTACAACGCATTTGTCGAACGTATATACAGATAGCAGATCGGCCCTCGAATTGGTGTAATTTCACACCGTGAATAGCAACCGACGTGTCGTACATATCACATCAGTACATCCAGCTCTTGATACACGCATTTTTGTAAAAGAGTGTTCCACGCTGGCGAGAGCCAACTGGGAAGTAAAGCTTTTGGTATTAGGCGCGGAATCAATAACTAGAAATGGCGTCGAAATTATAGGAGTGCCGTTTTCGGGCGGACGTATCAAGCGATTTATTAGAGGAGGGCGTTTGTTGATTGAAAGGGCGCTGGAATTGAACGCTGCTGTTTACCATATCCATGATCCGGAACTTTTGTTCTTGGCCAATCAGTTGATTCGCAAAGGGAAAAAAGTGATTTACGATGCACACGAGGATTTGCCGAGACAGGTCGCCCATAAGCATTATATACCCGGCTGGTTGAAAGGTATTGCATCGCGATGTGTTGAGTGGTTAGAAGATCATTATGCATCAAGGATGTCAGCTATTGTGTCCGTAACTCCAACTATCGTCGAACGTTTCGGGAAAATACATTCAAACGTTGTTGAAGTATGTAACTACCCTGACTTTGACGATATCGCAATAGACAGACAGCGAAGTAGCTCACGTAACATTTGTTATGTTGGAGGGGTTACCGAGGCGCGGGGCATTCGTGAATTGCTCGATGCTTTGGTTTATACCGATGCCAAGTTGATTTTGGCTGGTGCATGTTCACCTTCTGAGTTGTTGGAAGAGTTAAAAACACACCGTGCATGGTCTAAAGTGGATTACCGTGGCTTTTTGGATCGCGATGGTGTGAACCAAGTCATGAGAGAATCCATGGTTGGATTAGTTACTCTACGTCCTCATCCGGGATATAGCACTGCGTACCCAGTTAAAATGTTCGAATATATGGCAGCGGGATTGCCTGTTTTGGCGACTAATATTCCTTTGTGGAAGGCCATATTGGAGGAGGCTGGCGCGGGTTATACCGTTGACATTAATCAATCCCAGGTTTATGGCCAATGCATCGATGCATTCTTAAATGATCCTCAGGCTTCTTTAAAAATGGGATTAGCCGGCCGACAGGCCGCTGAATTGCGCTTCAATTGGGCCAATGAGTCTAAGAAATTGTTGGACCTTTACAACAGATTGACGCAATGAAAACAAGTCGTGTAGCCGTTGTAATTCCTTGTCGAAACGAATATCGTTACATTGTCAACTGTATTCAATCTGTATTGAATCAGGATTATCCTGGCGATCTATTGAATGTTTACGTAGTAGATGGCCAAAGTGATGATGGTACACTGGATATCATCGCTAAAGAATTTTGCAACAACAAGCGAGTCCAAGTAATCGATAATCCACAACGAACAACTCCCTATGCGCTTAACAGAGGTATTCAAGTCGCTGATGCCGATGTGTCAATAATTTTCGGTGCACATGCCATCATGTTGCCACACTATGTCACGAATTGCGTCGAGTTGTTGGAGAAAGATCCTTCAGCTGGTTGTGTGGGCGGAGTCATTGAGAATGTCAACGAGAATGAAAGCGCGAGATATATTTCTCAATGTATGTCAAGTGCATTTGGGGTTGGCAATGCACATTTTCGAACTGGTAATGCATCTGGATATGTGGATACCGTTGCCTTTGGTGCTTATCGTCGAGAGGTATTTCAGCAAGTGGGTTATTTTGATGAGGCCTTAACCCGTAATCAAGATGATGAATATAATTTTCGATTAACCAAATGCGGATGGAAGATCATCTTGGATCAATCTATCAGGTCACAATATTTTGTCCGTGGTTCTTATTCTAAGTTAGCTCGTCAATATTATCAATATGGGTATTGGAAAGTGTATGTGAATATTTTGCATCAGACCATTACAACAGTACGCCAATTAATACCCTTCGCATTTGTTTCTTATTTGATAGCAGCGGTTATTATGTCAATCCTATGTCCGTCGTGGTGGTATATTTGGAGTGTTCCCGCCTTCCTATATTTCCTTATGGCCTTACTTGTGTCTATTCGATGGGATCGTTCACTAAAAGGCATCATTCATCGGGCATTTGTTTTTTTAATACTTCATGTCTCATACGGATGGGGGTATCTCCGCGGAATGATTCGGTTTCTTATTCTGCGTCAAAGACCAGGTCAACATGCCTCGAAAACGTCGAGATAAAACGGCTTTTTTGCGGTGAGATTCTTTCATCTCATTATTATCTGGTGATAGGGTAATCCAGTTCATTTTGCGGATGGCCTCATTCAGTAAAGGTTTTTGCTAAGTATCACATTTTGAGGGTGTAACCATTGCCTAAAGCATACGTACAAAGGTCTGAACTATGTAGAAAAATTATTCGGATTTTTGACCTGACTGGCGAATAGTTTTCATGCAGAAAACCACCCTATGAATATGAAGAAGACTATTCTCTTCATTGCTGCCAGTTTGTGTATTTGTATGAGCACACGTGTGCTTGCGCAAAACTTTAGCAATGTTAGTACCGGATCAGGCATTAATACCTCAGGCAATAAAGAAGCCGGGGCATGTTGGGCTGATTTTAACAACGATGGATTCCGGGATTTGATCGTCAATACCAATGATGCATCAGGTACAAGGATCTATTTCAGCAATGCTGCGGCAAATTTTACTGATGTGACCGCTACTCGCGCCGCAGGTCTGGATGATGTCATCAAAAATCGCTCAGCAGTTGCAGCAGATTTCAATAACGATGGCGCTATGGACTTTGCGGTCAATGCATTCAATCGTATTGAGATTTGGTTGAATAAAGGAGCTAGTGCAACGCCAACATACAGTTTTGGTGATGCAACTCAGATGCCCAATCAGATCATAACTTCATTGACTGGTGGTATCAATAGTGAAGGTTTGGCTGTGATGGATTATGACAACGATGGGGATATGGATATCATCCTCGATAATCACAATTTTGGTATTGATATTTTAAGCAACAATGGCACTGGTGTTTTTACACAAGTAGATAACGCTATAACAGGGCTACCAACTGGTGGTACTGCTGGAGATAATTTGGCAGCGGGTGACTTTAATAATGATGGTTATGTGGATTTGTGTGTGCGTCGTGATTCTGATTTGGACATTTTTCAGAACAATGGCAATGGTACATTTACAGCAAACACTTTTGATCAAACATCTTCAAATAGCAATAAAGGTTCTGTGTTATGGGCCGACTTTGATAATGATGGCGATCTTGATTTGTTTTGGAGCGATAGCGGAACAAATCAAATATGGAGAAATACTGGGGGTGTCTTTGCTGCAACAGGTCAACCGAGCACTTCATCGGGAATAGACCTTACAGTTGCAACCGTTGACGGAGCTACTGCGGGTGATATAGATAACGATGGGGACATCGATCTCTACATCACGAATGGTCACTCAGAGGGTTATCTATTTGTCAATACAAACCCAACAAATTTAACCTTCTCGCGCCCGAATACACCAAGCGTAAATAGAGGTATTAACCCAGCGGGTAATGCAAATGTCGCTTTGTTTGAGGACTATAACAATGATGGTGATATGGATTTGTATATCAGTATGGCTACTGCTACAAATCAACTTTGGAGTTCAAATCTGAACAATACTAATTATTTGCGTGTAACTGCACGTTGGGATCAAGGTGGCGGCAATTCAAGCGTCGCCAATGGAGCAACTGCGTATTTGATAGATTGTTATGGTAATCGCATCGGCGGTCTTCGTTCGCAAGGCAATGCAGAAGGTTTCGGTTCATCAGGCCGGAACTATTTCCATTTCGGAGGAGTTAGCGCAAACAGTATTGTATACGTTCATATATTTTTCCCATACCGAAATGGCATTAGAAGATCGATCATCAAACGAGTTACCCCATCAGCTATAAGTCATCAACTTACTGTATTGCATACGGAAGGTTCGGACACATTCTTGTGTCCTGAACTGTGTAGCAATCTTATCGATGATGATGGTGATGGTTTAATAGATGATGCTGATACAGACTGCCAAAGCGCTTGCCCAACTCAAGGTTTAGTGCGTAATGCTATCAATGCAACCAACAATATTCTTGGATCACGTTTTACGCTTTATGACGACGTTGCGGGAACTGTAGGTACCACTTATGACATGACGTATCAGAACCAAACTGATCCCTCATTTAATGGGCAGTCTTGTTTTGTATCCGCTCTTGCGTTGAGTCCAAATAATGGACTCTTTTATGGTTTTGTAACAGACAATACCGCTGTACCTGGTACGATTGCAAATGAAAATCACTACCAATGGACAACCCAACGTTCGCAATTGGTACGTGTAGCAAAAAATAGTGGTGTTGTTCGACCAATCAATGATTCGCAGTGGATTGACCGCGCGATTCAAGGGGCTGCCTTTAGTCCAAGTGGCGAATTATGGGCAATTGATCTTAATGATCATCAATTGATTCAAATCAATCCGGTAACCGGTGCTGAAACCGGAGTGGAATGGGCTCTTCCAGAATATGCGCTGCCTGTTTATCCAACGGATGTAGTATTTCTTGGCAACGGTCAAGCAGTTGTAGTATATATCAATTATGTATACTACTTTATTGATGTTACTACGGGTGAGGGTTACCTCACTGAACAAGGGACTGAAGTGTTAGATGGATTTGGAACTCCAGGTATGCCATTCCTTTTGGAAGGTGCTGCTTTCACTACCGATCTCACTGCTCGCAATGGCCTTGGTGTTGCAACTGAGGACCGTATGAACTTCTATGAGGTAAGTATCACAGACCAAATTGGTCGCGTGAATAATCCTTTTACGGCCCAACCTATAACAACTGCCCCAGACATCTCTTTAACAGGTTTCAATACAGGGCCTGGTGACATGGCATCTTGTGTTTTCCCAACTTTCTATTTCGATTATGGTGATGTACCATCGGGCGTAGAAACAGGTGCGAACGCGGCGCGACACGGATACAATGCAAATTTGCGCTTGGGTACCAAATGGGACGTTAGCATCGCCACCAATCCTGCTTCTGCAACTGCTCTTGGCGATGACCAAGACGGTTTAGATGACGAGGATGGCGTGGTAGTGTTGCCCAATATCATTGCTTGTAGCACCACGCACAGCATTACAGTTGTGGCTACCAATAATACAGGAGTAAATGCCCAGATGATCGGTTGGATCGATTGGAATAATGATTTGGTTTTCTCTCCTCTTGAAGCAAGTGCATTGATTGCTGTACCTACAGGAAGTAATAATGCAAGTTTCGTCTTGTCATTTACCAATACGGCAACAGCCAACAATGAAGTGTATTTGCGTATTCGCTTGACAACTGATGCCGCACTTAATGCCGATACGCCTCTTGGAACAATGTCAAACGGCGAGGTGGAAGATTATCTGATTACAGTGAATCAAACACCTGCTGAACCAACGGTAATTTCTCCTGTGCAATATTGCCAGAATGAAGCTGCAACTGAACTTTTTGCGATTGGCGATAATTTGTTGTGGTACGATTCTCCTTCGGATATGACGGGAAGTTCTGTATTTCCAGTGCCTCCAACTTCAACTGTTGATACGCTTAGTTATTTTGTAACGCAATCCATCGATGGGTGTGAGAGTAATCGTGCTCAAATTGATGTATATATTATTGATTGCACTCCAATTGCGGATGATCAGGCATATTCCACTGATGAGGATACACAGCTCAATGTTTCGAATCCAGCATCAGGCTTGGCTTCGGGTGATTTGAATTTGGTACATCCTGTTGGGTCATATGCGTATTCGGTTGTGAGCGGCCCTGCTAGCGGCACTTTGGTTGTTCAACCCGATGGAACGTTTGTTTTTGATCCGGCTCTTGATTTCACAGGCGATGTAACCTTTGTATACCAAGTTTGTGATATATCAGTGACTCCAAATTTATGCGATGATGGAATTGTTACTATAACAGTGAATCCTATCAACGACGCGCCGAATGCGATAGATGATAGCTATACTGTCAATAGTGATGATGTTCTAAATGAGGATGTCTCAACCAATGACGTGGATATTGATGACGCTACACTTACCTATACATTAATCACAGGTCCAGCATCAGGTGCTCTGAATTTTAATGCGGATGGTACGTTTACTTATACACCTGTTTTCAATTTTGGAGGATTAGTAACATTTGTTTACGAGGCCTGCGACAATGACGGTGACTGCGATCAAGCGACCGTGAACATAACTGTAATTGATGTAAGCACTGATACAGATGGTGACGGGTTCACAGATTTTATTGAAAATACCAATGGTACTGATCCATTAGATCCATGTGATCCAAATGTGAATGCGCTTGCTACGAATGATTGTGACAACGATGGTTTGGACAACGCTGGTGAAATTCTTGCTGGCACGGACAATACCGATCCTGATACCGATGGCGATGGCATCAACGATGGCGATGAAGTGAACAATGGCACTGATCCATTGGATGCTTGTGATCCAAACGTAAACGCTCTTGCTACAAATGACTGTGACAACGATGGTTTGGACAATGCCGGTGAAATTCTTGCCGGTACGGACAATACCAATCCAGATACCGATGGCGATGGCATCAACGATGGCGATGA
>JBDKJN010000176.1:0-3167 GCA_039796595.1 Bacteroidota bacterium | reverse complement strand
CGTTGGGTTATCTCCCCTTTTTCGCTGGCTTTAGGGTCAGCTTCAACCACCGAGAACCTCGCCTCGTAATATCCACGTTTAACCTTATAGATATGCCCAAACACTATCGGTCTTTGCAATTCCAAGGCATATTTTTCAGCACCAAAAAGCGCCGCTGAATGTATTCCCATAAAATCCACCCATACGCATTTTTCCGGATTAGAGGGAGATTGATCAACTGCCAATATCAGGGCATCACAGGGGTTGTCTTTTCGAGCCATATAGGTAGCAGTATCGCGCGTTGCGAGAAGTTGCAAACCAAAACGCCCCCTCGACTCAATCATCTTTTTATCGAAATATGCGTTTCTCAACCGCTTATAAACGCCGACCAATTGATGTCGAAGGAAAGAAGGAGCGGCCATGGCCCATAACTCCCAATTGCCGTAATGGCCACCAACCAGAATTACACTTTGTCCCTTGTCTGCAAAGGCATTGATAACTTCGGGATTAACGTGCACCATTCGAGCATTCGCTTCTTCCGCTGTGATGGAAAAATTTTTTAGAGACTCGATGACAAGATCACAAAAATGCCTTAGAAACCGCTTTCGCAGTGCAATTACTTCATCTTGCGACAGATCGGGCAATGCTTTTTTGATGTTGTGTTCAATAACCGCACGGCGATACGGGATGACATAACACAAGATCACATAAAAAAAATCAGAAACTATGTATAGCAGGCGATAAGGAAGCCAACTAATCGGTTTGATTACCAATCCATAAAGGAGTGCACTCAGCATGTTATGATTGTACGGGACTGTCTTTTAGCATCATACGCATCGACAACGCCAATTTGGCTTTGATATCCTTTCGGGCAACGATGTAGTCCAAAAATCCATGTTCCAGAACGAATTCGGAGCTTTGGAAACCTTCTGGCAAATCTTTACCGATGGTTTCTTTCACCACACGCGGGCCAGCAAAGCCAATCAAAGCTTTAGGTTCAGCGATATTGATATCGCCGAGCATCGCAAAAGATGCTGTAACACCACCCGTTGTTGGATCGGTCAGAATAGATACATACGGCAAACCAGCTTCACTTAAGCGCGTCAGTTTGGCGCTTGTTTTAGCCATTTGCATCAATGAGAAACCTGCTTCCATCATACGCGCACCGCCACTCTTGGAAATACAAATGAAAGGTATGCCAGCTGAAATGGCTTCGTCAACTCCTTTGGCAAACTTCTCGCCGACCACAGACCCCATCGAGCCTCCTATAAAGCCGAAATCCATACATGCAATCACAGCGTCAACGCCGTCAACTTTACCACGAGCCACACGAATGGCGTCTTTGAGGCCTGTCTTTGCAATGGTTGTTTTAATCCTGTCCTTATAATTCTTGGTATCCACAAACTCCAATGGATCGCCACTAATGAGATGTGATGCTACTTCGGTAAATACGTTGTCATCAAAAAGGATGGAAAAATATTCCAATGAGCCAATTTTCTCATGGTAATCGCATTGCGTGCAGGTCCAATTGTTATCGGAATGCTGCTCACGACTCATCACGTTTTTACAATCGGGACATTGATACCAAAGCCCTTCAGGTATTTCCTTTTTTTCACGACTATCCGTCGTTACTCCTTTTTTCTTTCTTTTAAACCAACTCATTTGGTGTCACAATTTGAAATTCAATGGGTACATTTCGTACCCAGGATTCAGGGCAAATGTAATACAAGTGCAACAAATCCCATCGGTGAGGAAATGAGCGCAATTCTCACAAAAGTCTATCGCAATAGGTTAATATGCCCCGTTACCACGTGTGGATCTCCTTCATAATCGACAAATTCGATGCGGTAGGTATAAGCCAAATCAATCCGATTCACTTCAGGTATCCAGCCGCTGTTCAAATCAAAGGACTCATAAATGGCCTGGCCCAATTGATCATATATCCACAAATGATAATTTGAAATATCGTGTCCCAATGGACGCCAAACGTCATTGAAACCATCTTCATTGGGCGTAAACGTATTGGGGATATAGAGATCGCTTGAACACACAATCTCCTGCACCTCGAAACGCATGGAATCCGTTCCACATGCATTCGAAGCGTGCAACCAATAAATACCTTCGGCATCCACTTCCAGCAACGAACCGATAGAATCATTGCTCCAAGTATAATTCCAGCCTTCAACAGGTGCAACGCCAATCTCCAAAGCGCGATCGGGGCAATAATCGGCGTACATATCTTCCTGTAATATGGGAGTATAATTCATTCGCACTTCGAAAGGAAAATAATAGGAGCAAATGCCAATTGTTGCTGTGAAAACATAATCACCTTCCACATCAGTAGTCAATATCTGTTGCTGTCCAACAACATCCCAATCGCCTACCAATGCAGGATCTATCGTAACCGTTTCATCATCGCAAGCATCGATACCTTCGCCTAAAATCCACGTTGGTTCCTGGTAGATAATGACTTCAGTTGTGTCCCTGAACACACAATTGTTTTGCTCATAGGTCCAACTGACTGTGCTCGATTCAAAACCCAACCAATTATTACCTATTGTACCATCGGACCATTCCACCGTCTGATCAAAGTTTAGCAACACACCATCGGGTTCGCACGCTTCATGCGTATCAGGCAAGTCCAGATTGGGCATGGGCTCAGCACTCACGTCAAACTGATCGTTGACCTCACATTCGTTGTATTGCAATAGTATGTTATGACTTCCAACGGCCAATTCAGCGGTCGTGGTAGAAATACTATTATCCCACAACACATTCGACCAGTTGTCCGACACAGTGAATACTGCCATATCTCCAGGACAAACTATAGTGTCTGAAAATGGAGTGTATTCAGGAACGTAGAGCACTGTCACCATGACCGTATCTGAAGACACGCAACCCACACTCGCACTATCGCGCTCTACTATGAGTTCAAAACTCATATCCATACCGTTTGTGTTACTCACCTGAAAGGCTGGATTCCCAATGGTTGACGAATTAAGCCCGTACGATGGTGTCCATGTGTACTGATAACCAAATGCAGAATTTTGCCCAAGCGTCAAGGTCTCATTGCTACAAATGGTAGCGTCCTCTCCAGCGAAAGCCTCCTGTTGCAGATGGATGTCTTCACATGCAGTAAACGAAATATCATCCAATCCAAAATCATTGCCGCCTGGTTGATTCTGATT
>JBDKJN010000175.1:0-3230 GCA_039796595.1 Bacteroidota bacterium | reverse complement strand
AAGAAGAGAGCATCAACACTATTCTCAGTTGGGCCAAGGAGAAGGATGCCGGAAACATCCATAAACTCTATGTAACCGGCTGTCTTAGCGAAAGATATAAACCTGAATTAGAGAAAGACATTCCTGAAGTAGACGCTTTTTTTGGAACCCGTGAATTGCCAAAACTGCTCAAAACACTCAAAGCTGATTATAAACATGAATTGGTCGGAGAGCGTTTACTCACTACGCCACAGCATTTTGCTTATTTCAAAATATCAGAGGGCTGCGATCGTCCTTGCTCGTTTTGTGCCATCCCTCTTATGCGCGGAAAACATACCAGCACAGATCCCGATCAATTGGTGAACAATGCCAAACAGTTGGCTTCAAATGGAACAAAGGAATTGATCCTTATAGCGCAAGATCTCACCTATTACGGTCTTGACCTCAATAAAAAACGCACACTACCTGATTTGCTGCGCAGACTTTCTGACGTCGAGGGCATCGAGTGGATCCGCTTGCAATATGCTTTTCCTGCAGGATTCCCCATGGAGATTTTGGATGTGATGAACGAAAGAAGCAACATCTGTAACTACCTCGATATGCCCTTGCAACACGCGACCACCAAAATGCTCACCAGTATGCGCCGTGGCATAACTCGCGAAAAAACAGACCAATTGATTCAAGACATCCGCAGCAAAGTTCCAGACATAGCTCTTCGCACCACTTTGATCGCAGGCTATCCAGGCGAAACGCAAGCCGATTTCGAAGAAATGCTCAATTGGGTTGAAACCACGCGCTTTGATCGATTGGGTGTCTTTACTTATAGCCATGAAGAAAATACGCATGCCTACAACTTAAAAGATGACGTGCCTGCTCGCACCAAGAAAAAACGAGCCGATGCGATCATGGCTGCTCAGTCTGATATAAGTTTTGAACTGAATCAACGATTCGTCGGCCGCGAAATGAAAGTGTTGATCGATCGTGCTGAAGGGCCATATTTCCATGGTCGCACCGCCTATGACTCACCCGAAGTGGACAACGAAGTCCTTATCTCAAAAGCGGATCATTTTGTGCGCATCGGTGATTTTGTGAACGTGCGGATTGACAGCGCAGAGCATTATGACCTATTTGCTACACCTATAGAAAATCCAAAATGATCCTCAATAACAAGGGAACAAACCGCATCAACGATCCTGGATTTGGGGAAAAAGTTGGGGGCCGCACCCAGCGATTGATCAATAAAGATGGAACCTTTAATGTCGTCAATGACTCTCCGCGATTTGCTGGACACAACATGTATCAATACCTGTTGGAAATCAATTTCGCAAAATTCCTCTTCATTGCACTCAGCGGATTCATTTTACTGAGTGGAGTCTTTGCCGTCTTTTACTTCATAACCGGCCCCGATTCACTTAGCAGTAAAAATGAAAATTGTGGAATTAGTAGTTTCCTTGATTGTTTTTATTTCTCCACCCAAACCTTCACCACAGTTGGCTATGGGGCTATCGCACCGGTCAAACCTCTTGCCAGCGCAATAGCAGCCTTTGAGGCTTTTATTGGACTGTTGTTTTTCGCCGTTGTAACTGGTCTGTTGTATTCCCGCTTCAGCAAACCGAAATCTAAACTCTTATTCAGCAACAACGCGATTATAGCGCCTTTCAATGATGGCCAGGCACTGATGTTCAGACTAGCCAACATGCGCCGCAACACATTGATGGAGATGTCTGCTCGCGTCATTCTTGTCATGAACAACGAGGATAAAGACAACACCAATCGCAGGTTCTTCAATTTAGATTTACAACTGTCTAATGTTGTATTCCTTCCTTCTACATGGACATTGGTTCATCCTATCACCGAAGAAAGTCCTCTATATGGTTTGACCAAAGATGAATTGCTCAGGCGCGACGGAGAAATTCTAATTCTTATTTCCGGTTTTGATGATACGTTCAATCAAACCGTTCATGCCCGCTATAGTTATGTAGCCGAGGAATTTGTTTGGAATGCGAGATTTATTAAGGCATTCAACCTCAACACTGACGGCAAAGTCAAAATCAATTTAAGCGATGTCCATCAGTACGAATTACTCGAATCTCAAGCCAAATAACACCTAGGTGTTAACTAGAATTTGATCTAACTCGTTTCCATGTTTCTGTGGCTGCTAGTTTGCGAAAAAATTTTAGCAATATGCAGTTGACACTGGGCTCGAAAATCACTCATCCAACTTACGGTGAAGGTGTAGTATTTGGTATGGATGATCACAAATACCGTATCTACTTCAAAGAACACGGCGAAAAAGAATTGGGCAAAGGCTATGACGGGTTCCAATTGATCGAACCGGGTTCTATGGCTGCCACACATGTACCGTTGGAAGATGTAATAGATGCCGTGAAAAACGTTTTTGACATGTACTATGATGTCACTGATATCGTAGAACTAGGCGATCGCTGGGAAGGGGGAAAACTCATTCTTCAACCCAAAGATGAGAGCCTGAAGGGGAAGGATCTTCCGATTGAAACCTTTTTTCACAAAATTGTGATGCTGCGTGACCGTTTAAGGGTTTTAGAACAAAAAATCAACGCACATGCCAAGCTAACCGATTCTGAAAAAGTAGAGATGCAACAATACATCACCCGTATCTATGGATCATTGACGAGCTTCAATGTCCTCTTCAAGGCGCGCATTGACTGGTTTGTTGGCGAGAGCAGCAAAAATGAGGACTGAACGACTATTAACAATTGTTGAAAACACCTGTTAATTAGCGGTTCAAAAGGATCAACCCGAAAAGAGGGAAAGTTTCGGCCGTTAATCTTATCTTCGATGAGGCTAACGAGCCATAAAAGTCATTAATCCACATTGAAATTTTTCGTGTAATTCCCGCTCGAATACCCATTGAACACCCGTATGTCAATGGCAGTTGCAATGCAGCGAGATTCAGTTGTTCCCTATTTTGGTTGATATGGTCAAATGAATCAAAAACATGCGGTTCAGATGTTTTAGGCCGTCTGAACATTGCTCTCCCCGTGAGAGACGCAGGTTGATCTCGAGGCATTCGCAGGTTAGTCATTGTTGTATAAAAAAACATGCGCGACTTCGATTTGAGCGAACTACCGAAGTTTTAGTGTGGATTTTTTTTGTTCAAATATTACCCGATTTCCATCCTTCATTCATACCTATTGACCTAACATTGCACTATGAATGAAGTCCAATATCTACCTGTGATGGAGCGGTTTTACACCGTTCAAGGCGAGGGC
>JBDKJN010000174.1:0-10016 GCA_039796595.1 Bacteroidota bacterium | reverse complement strand
ATTCTTCCAAACGCTCGCGTATACTTTGTTCCATTTTTTTGAACTCTGCAGGAAAATCACCGTGCAAATAACACCGTATGAAAATTTGATCATCCAGGCTGTCCAATAAAGCCACAGTGGCATCGGTTAGACTGTGACGCTTTTCTTCGGTCAAATCCAATTTTAAAAACTTGACACTCAACACCAATGCACCGAGCACAACGATGCCGAGTGTGGTGACGAGTCGTATGATATCGTTGCGTTTGGTTTGCATATCTTGTTTGTGCGTAACGGCTGCAATTTCGCACTTTTTCAGGTCTTATCCTTTTGGTTGCCCTGCATTATTTATGAATAATATATAGTCAATAGCTTGTGGCCCTTTGTTCATGATCAGATCTATGCAGCTAAGATTGTGTTCAAAAGCAAAGCGATCGCTGAACGCTTGTGGATAACCGGGTTCCATAATTCCTTGGTAGGACGGTTCCAATTGGGTGCTGAGGATTCGTGAAGCCTTTTCATCGCAGGTATCTCCTAAAGGTGGTTTGAACGACACAGAAATGCCTTTTTTAGTGAGTTGTGGAATGACGATCTCTAAACTCTTCTGGCAAAAATCTGCGAGGTGATTGCTCTTACTTGTATAACACGACTCAATGATAGGGAAGTAGTGCTCAAAATAGGCAGCTCTTCCATACGCACTGCGTATAGCGTATAAATGCTCATGGCGCCATTTGCCTTCTGACAATTTAATGTCACGCAGTGGTGTAGGAATTCCCCCCGTGCTTTGCACAGGAACCGTGAGCTGCAAACGTCCATTGCTTGTTAATATAGCAATTCGGTTGCGTAAGGTCTGCTTGTGGTAAGAGCGATCAATATCAATATAAGTATCATTGCGCAAGGCTTCAACCCACCAGTGTACAGGAGGAAAAAGTGCTAGAGGCAATGCGCGTGTCAAGCCCGACATGGATCAATCAACAAGGCGAAATACGCGATTCTAGCGCACCGATGTCGAGTTGTTGTGGTTCTCCTGGTTTTTAGAGAACCAGGTGAATACTGGTTTTCCGACGATATGATCCTCCGGAACCCAACCCCAAAAGCGACTATCCACACTGTGATGGCGATTGTCTCCCATCATCCAGTAATAGTCTTGCTTAAAGGTATATGTTGTCGCTTCACCTCCGTTGATGTACACTTTGCCATCGCGTTGTTCCAAAGTATTGCCTTCATAGTTCACGATGGTGTGACGATAAAGATCTACATTGTCAGGTGTAAGTTGAATGGTTTCTCCACGGTAAGGGATGTGCAATGGTCCGAAATTGTCCACTGTCCAATGGTTATAGGGTTCTTTTGGCAGGTTTGGGAACATCTGCATGTAGTTTTCTTCTTTCAAAGAATCAACATACAGTTTTAAACTTAGTACACCACCTAAATTCTTGACCTTTTCGGCATCGGCCATAGTTAATGGCAACAAGGCGTGGTTGTTGCGTAACATATTGATGTTTGCAGGAGCCACATTCATTTTTCTAACGATGCCGGTGAATTGTTCTTCACTGCCATAGTTCAGAATATAGTTGTACATGACGCCTTCCGGATCTTGGATCGCAGAGCCGTTGATATAAACAACATGGTCCTTGATTTCGATGGTCTCGCCAGGTAATCCTATGCATCGCTTCACATAGTTTTCTTTTTTATCCATCGGACGTGGACGTGTGCCACCATGGCGTTTGATGTTGTTGGCGCAACTGATGCAGGATTTCTTTTCGTTGAATTGCACACGCGCCTTTTGCAAATATTTCTCTTGATCTTTGAGGAAGGCAGCATAGTCCTCGGGATTGACAAAGTTTAATTTGGCTTCACGTGAAGCAATAGCCATTGCTTCGTTGCGAAGAATGTCATAATAATCGTGTCCGGCCAAAAATGGATCAACCACAATTGTATCGCCATGTGGGTAGTTGAATACCACTGGATCAAAACGTTCGACATTGCCTAGCCCTGGTAGTCGATAATACGGCAAACTAAACCATTCTACATAGCTATTGGCCATGCTTTTACCGGGCATTGCATTGTGTAAGAATGGGATGCTCATTGGGGTTTGCGGAATTTTGGCGCCGTAACTCACCTTGCTCACAAACAAATAATCGCCTACCAACATGCTATTTTCCATAGAAGGTGTAGGAATGGTAAAGGCTTCGATAAAGAAAGTACGGATCACACTGGCAGCTATCACCGCGAACAAAATGGCTTCTCCCCATTCGCGCTGAAACGATTTTTTCTTACCTGTCCAATCGCGAGGTCCAACAAATGGAACTTCCTTCTCTTGAAATGCTAACTTGATCAAAGCATACCAGGGCAATGTTCCAAAAAACCACTGATCCTTGGTGCTTCTTTTACTAAAAGCGATCCCAATTTCTACATTGATCACAATGAGCATCAGGAGGTTAATCCCAGGGCACAACATGATGAGTATGTACCAAACCGGATGTTTTAGGATTTGAAAAGTTGGAATGAATTGTACAACTGGAATGTAACCTAACCACGGCATTTTGTGGCCAGCACGCTGAAGTAGTTGAGGCAATGTGATGCAATAAACAAGCATCAACAGGGAAAGCAGTATCCAAGGGATCATAACTTATTAATTCGTGGTTTTAGCGTTCGAAAATACGAGGTTCTCAACGTATGACGCATAATATTCATTGTGTGTTATCAACGACATTCCTTGAATGACAAATCTGCTTTTCTGTCGGTAATTCGAAGGGTTAAACTGTCTATAACTCTTCCAAACCCAATACATCTTGCATGGTGAAGACACCTTTTTTGCCAACAATCCACTCAGCAGCCAGTAGTGCACCTCGAGCAAATCCCTCGCGATTCACGGCTTTATGTACTAAACTGATGGAATCAACATCGCTGACGTAGGTCACGACATGTGTGCCTGGCTCTTCGGGTATGCGTTGCGAAATGATTTCCAGTTCTTCGGCCGCCGACGAGACCTGATTAACCCATTTGTTCTTTCGTGGATAAGCGCTGATCAGGTCATTCGCCAAAGTGATTCCGGTGCCACTTGGGGCGTCTTTTTTCTCTGTATGGTGAATCTCCAGTAAGCTCGGCTCATAGCCTCCAATGCGATCCATGGTTTTGGCCATCCAGCGGTTGAGCATAAAAAACAAGTTGACGCCTACCGAGAAGTTGGTCGCATGCAACATACCACCATTTTTTTGGTGACAAAGGGCCGAAAGTTCTTCGAGGTGATGGTACCATCCTGTTGTGCCAATCACAACTGGGACCCCAGCATCAAGACAGATGCGGATGTGTGTTTCGGCCATTTCAGGAGTACTCACTTCAATGGCTACGTCGATGTTAGCTAAGTCGCTTGCGTGCAAGGGTGTGCTGCTTGTAACTTTTAGCGCTACTTCATGCGAAGAGTGCAGTGCCAAAGTGTCTATGGTCTTACCCAATTTGCCGTATCCAAGAATGGCTATTTTCATGACAGTCAATGAATTTTAAAAGTTGAGTTGAAGTGCTACTCCTGGTGACTTCTGATACGACATCCACAAAGGCGTCCACTGTAAATTCACGTTTTTTGAAATATCGTAGTAGAAGAAATGGCCATCGACATTGGCATCGATGATTTGCAAAAGATAGGCAGCACCCAAAAACATATAACTCACATCGCGCCAACGGTGATACTGTTCTTGAATTTCAAATAAGTTACTTGCTTCCACTTCCGGAACGGTAGTAGGGTCTCCATCGACGGAAGCGATGTACTGTTTTTTGTAATATTGATAATTGCGATTGTTGACAACAATAAATCCGACGGTGGTTCCAATGGCTGCGTAAACAATGGGTACTTTCCAATACTTCTTATTGTAGGCTTGTCCTAGTCCTGGCAACATTGCAGAATAGCAGGTGGCACGTAATGGAGAATGAGGCGACATATTCCATTTTTTACTCCATTTTTGACGAAATTCGGAATACTGTTTTGTACTATCTGCTGCCTGATTTTGTGAAAATGTGAATAGGCTATAAAACAAGAGAAGCCCGCATAAGCAGGCCTTCCTTGTAAACAAATTAAACGTATCTAGATATAACATTTAAAGCTCTAGCATATTGACGATGCGTTGAAGATCGTCATCGGTTGTAAAGGGTATTTCAACTTTGCCAAGTCCATTTTCGCTTCGCTGCAATTTCGCTTTTTTACCGAATTTTAAGCGAAGGTCAGCCTGCATTTTTTGAAACTCCAAAGGCATGATCACCTTTTCTGATTTGAATAGGCGAGGGGCATCGTCTTCTTTTGCTAACTCTTCCACACGACGAACGCTCAAATCTTTGTCCAAAATCAATTTGTAGATTTTCAATTGTTTGGCTTCAGGTTCTGTATTGATCAAAGCGCGAGCATGACCCATGCTGATTTTCTTTTCGATGATGCCGATTTGAATTTCGGGCGGCAATTTCAGCAAACGTACATAGTTGGTTACAGTCGTGCGGTCTTTACCTACGCGCTCAGCCAATTTTTCGGTGGTCAAATTGCATTCTTCCATCAATCGCTTGTAGCTGATCGCTACTTCGATGGCGTTGAGGTTTTCGCGCTGAATGTTCTCCACCAACGCCATTTCCAACATCGCCTGATCATTCGCACTGCGAACGTAAACTGGCACTTCTTCCAAGCCAGCCAATTGCGAAGCTCTGAAACGGCGCTCACCACTGATGATTTGGTATTTCTGTGCAGAGATCTTACGAACGGTGATCGGTTGAATCAACCCCAATTCATGGATACTCTGGGCAAGTTCTTTCATTGCCGTCTTATCAAACTCTTGACGAGGTTGGAACGGATTGGCCTCAATCTGTGATATGCGAAGCATACTGATTGGACCTGCAACATGACCAATTTCGGTCAAAGCAGCTTTCTCTGCCGATTGACTTGATTTGGTGGTCGATGCCGCCGCAGCTTCAGCCACCGCGGTGTTATTTTCTTTGGAAGCTCCGGCTGTCTCAAGCAACGCACTCAGTCCTCTTCCCAATGCTTGTTTTTTAGCCATTGTCTATGTTGATGTATTTTTCTTCGTTGGTCATTTTGGTCATCTCATTTTTTTGGAGAATTTCTCTCGCCAAATTGAGATAGTTAACTGCCCCTTTGCAGCTTGCATCATGCATGATGATGGTTTGTCCGAAGCTCGGTGCTTCGCCCAATGTGGTATTGCGATGGATGATCGTGTCAAATACAATCTCCTGGAAGTGCATACGAACTTCTTCAACAACCTGATTGCTCAGGCGCAAACGTGAGTCATACATCGTGAGCAAAATACCTTCAATCGTGAGATCAGTATTGAGTTTTTGCTGAACGATTTTAATCGTATTGAGCAATTTACCCAAACCCTCCAGTGCGAAGTATTCGCATTGAACAGGAACAATAACACTGTCTGAAGCTGATAATGCATTCACAGTTACCAATCCTAGCGATGGACTGCAATCGATAATGATGAAGTCGTAATCGTCGCGCACTTTAGCCAATGCATTGCGCATCATGTACTCGCGGTTGTTCATGTTGATCAATTCGATCTCCGCACCTACAAGGTCAATATGGGCTGGAATCAAATCCAAATTCGGATTATCCGTTTTGATAATCAGCTCAGCAGGATCGATCTCATTGACCAAACATTCATAAATACCGGCCTTGATATCTTTTGGATCGATGCCAACTCCGCTTGTTGCATTGGCTTGTGGATCAGCGTCAACCAAAAGTGTGCGGTATTCCAGGATACCCAATGAGGCTGCCAAATTGATGGCGGTTGTGGTTTTGCCAACGCCTCCTTTTTGATTGGCTACTGTAATGACTTTGCCCATGTTATTGTATTTCTTATTAGTTCTTTTAAATTTCTAAGCTCTCTCCAATCGTGGGAATAATAAGCTGTTTATTGGTGCTGTCGAACGCATTTTGAGCAGCTTGACGATCCAATACGATATAAGGGAAGGTGTCAAAGTGCATAGCGACAACGGTATCACATTGAATAAATTTTGAGGCGATCACCGCATCATCTATTCCCATTGTGAAATTGTCACCCATACTGATCAATGCCAAATCGACAGGATAGTATTCAGCGATCAATTTCATGTCCAAATGCAAAGCGGTATCTCCGCTGTAATAGAACGAGCGATGATCTGTGGCGACCACAAAGCCCATAGCACTTCCTGCATATGTACCATCTGGCAATACACTGCTATGAACGGCATTTACGCATTTCACCTTCCATTGTCCAAAGTCCCATGCGCCACCCGTATTCATTGGATGGTGCTTGAAACCCTTGGCCCCATAATAGGTCGCCAATTCATAGGATCCGATAATGGTCGCTCCTGAGCGCTTGGCAATTTTTTCTACGTCGGATACATGATCCATATGCCCATGCGATAACAGGATATAGTCGCATGGAATGCTATCCACGTCTATATTTGATGCTAAGGCATTAGGTGTTATAAATGGATCAAAAAGTAGATGAACTCCTTCCAGTTCCACTCCAAAACAACTATGTCCGTAATAGGTAAACTTCATAAAGCTTGCTCGTTGCGAGTACGAAATTACCGTGAAACAAGGCGTGGAACTTTTGGAGTTTTGCACACGAATCTTGTGGATGAGGTGTTGAGAACTATTCTAATGTGTCTGTTTGTCAGTGTGTTAGCTTGATAATGTTTTGGCTTGTCAACATTAACTAACACGTTTTCAGGAGCTAATTTGCTCCAATTTGTTCATAAGTCGAAAATTTAAGGGTGATTTTTCGATTAAAACTGGAAGTAGATAAAAGGATGAAGGTCGGCTGTAATGAATTGATACATAATAAAAATACCCATAAAACAAACCAAGGCCATTAGGGGGTATGGCAAAGACGCAAATCGCCCACGATAACTTTCTTTCCACGTTTCGGGCAGCCAGTGAATCAACATGCCCAATCCAAACAAGGCAAACACTTGACCATATCCCCACAGCACGGATGGGGCAACGGTCCAATCCATGTGGAAGAAGATCCTTTGAAGCATTCCTGTGGCGGCTAGAAATTCACCGGCAATATCATGGGTTTCATTCAGATCGGACCAACCCGTATTGCTGCCTGCTCTGAACCAGACCCGTGTAAATGAGATAAATGAAAAAGTCAGAAATATCCCCCAAGCGCGATTGTACCATTTCTGTTTGTCCTTCCAAGGACTAATCGCATTCCAATATTTGAAAATGACTAGCGCTATGCCATTCAATCCACCCCAAATTAAAAAATTCCAACTCGCTCCGTGCCATAAACCTCCAATGAGCATGGTGATCATGAGATTGATGTTGGTTTGAATAGGGTTGCGTACGATAGGGTAAACTTGACTCAACAAAAACAAACCTAAAATAACGGCCGTGGAAATACAGAGCACCATCCATGAACCGCTCATAGCAGTGAACAGTGCAATGAAGATGGCAGTGATGATATAACTTCCGATGCTTCCTTTTTGATTACCACCCAATGGAATATAAAGATAATCGCGTAGCCAGTTGCTCAAACTCATATGCCACCTGCGCCAAAACTCCGCAACACTGGATGCTTTGTACGGTGAATTGAAATTTTTAGTGAAATGAAAACCCATCATCAAGGCCACGCCTATAGCGATGTCGGTATAACCTGAGAAATCGGCGTACACCTGAAGGCTGTAAGCAAATATGGCCATCAAATTCTCAAAACCGGTGTAACTGTCGGGATGTGCGAATACCCGATCGATGAAGTTAACGGCAAGGTAATCGGCGAGAATAAACTTTTTGAGCAAGCCATTCATGATCCAAAAAATAGCCAATCCCCATTCGTATTTGGTGAGATGATAAGTCTTGTACAACTGTGGAATCAGAGAGGTCGAGCGAACAATTGGACCTGCCACCAGTTGCGGAAAAAAGGTGACGAAAAATGCGAAGTCCGTGAAATGTTTGACGGGCTTAAGTTCGCCTTTATAGACCTCAACGGTATATGAAATGCTCTGAAACGTAAAGAATGAAATACCTATCGGTAATATGATTTTATCGACGTCAAATGAAGTATTAAAGAATCCATTAGACCAATAGGCCAGATGGTTAAAAACACTGATCTGTGTGCCGAAAGACTGGTTAAATAGGTCGGTGAAGAAATAGGCATATTTAAAATAAAATAAAACCCCAAGATTCATCGCGATACTAGCGACCAACCACCATTTTCTTCGTCCCGGCTGCCGGGTGAGAAATATTCTTTTGCCGATCACAAAATCCCACACGCAAGTGAACAACAAGAGCACAAAAAATAGACCTGTGGTTTTGTAATAAAAGAAGGTACTCGCCACAAAAAGAAAGGCATGTCGCAAGCGGCGACGGCGATGGACAAATCCATCAATCAATAATACCAGGCTCAGAAATACCCAAAAGATAATGTCTGTAAATACCAGTGGCCGTGATGGATCGAAGGTGAAGAATGCACCTGCTTTTGCCAGCCATAGGTTGAAATATTCCATCATGTTTTCTTGCGTGCGACCAGGATATATCCTAGCGACCAATTGAATGCGTATTTTGCATTCCAACGATGATAGAACGGAGTTTTTATGAATAGTGTTTTGAACACCTTAAAAATTCTAAACTTCCATCCTGCTGACCATCTTTTGTTGAGCATGTCCAACTGGATATCGGCGTAGCCGCCATACGATTGGATTTCGACAACTTCCATTTGGTTCCGTTCGCACAATATGCGCAAGGCATTGGATGTTGGATGAAAATATTCATGTTGCGGAGCACTCATCCAATAATTGAACGGTGTTGTCAAGACCAAATGCCCTCCTGGCTTGAGCTGATTGCTCATGCATTCGAACAACAAAAAAGGATCTTGAATATGAGCGAGGACGTCACTGCATAGTATCGAATCATAAGTTTGGGCCAAATGCCAGGGTCCATTAAGGTCGACGGCCTCGTCCATCAAACGTTGATCTTGTGTAGTTGAAGGATGGTCTATGCCATGGTAACTGTCTACAAAATCGGAGCAAAACGCGTGATAGGGGAGTTTACCGCAGCCAACGTCCAATAAACTTCCATGAAGATATTTTCTGAAAATGGGTAGATAAGTCTTGATTTGACATTGAAGCATATGCCATGAGCCTCCATAAATACCCGATTCGTTGAGGACATAGCCATTTTGGTCTCTTATAATTAATGTAGGCTGCCAAAATTCGGTTTGGTTCATATATGGTCAAAAATACACCCCTACAACTGTTTTGCATGGGTTTTTAAAATGTTAAATTAAAAGGGCCTCATACTTTTATACTATTACATTTGCCCCCGCTTAATTAAACGCATTATTCTACATGAAGAAAATTTTTACTATCGCATTCGTTGCGGCCTCTCTTTCAACGTTTGCACAATCTAATCCGACTAGTGCAGAAGAAACCAACATGAAAACGCTTGCTGCCACTAAGGACACAGGCTGGGTGAAGTCTGGTTTGGTGAATATCGGAGCAACTGGAACAATGTTCAATCAGTGGGCCGCTGGTGGTATCAACAGTGTTGGTATCAATGGTTTGTTCAATGGTCAGGCGAATTATCGTAAAGGCAAAAATGCATGGGACAATAACCTATTGATTGGATATGGTATGTTGAGACAAGGCTTTGAAAGCAATATTCCATGGGTTAAAACGGATGACCGTATTGACTTCACATCGAAGTATGGTCGTCCTATCAATGCTAAATTGAACTACGCAGCATTGCTCAATCTCAACTCTCAATTCTCTCCCGGTTTCGCTCCAGGCGCTAACGGACTTCCTAATCGTGCGGCTAAAATCTCTTATTTTTTAGCACCAGCGCGCATCTTGTTCGCTGTCGGTTTGGATTATAAACCAAAACCGACCATCTCTGTTTTCTTCTCTCCTGTTACGTACCGCGGTATTTACGTGGGTAATCAAAACCTGGCTAACGCTGGTGCATTTGGAGTAGAAAAGGCAGTGTATGACCTCGAAGGAAATCTCGTAACGCCAGGTGCTAATATTCGCAACGAGATGGGTGCTTATTTGCG
>JBDKJN010000173.1:0-3781 GCA_039796595.1 Bacteroidota bacterium | reverse complement strand
GCTTTTGTGGCGATGCATACCCTATGGGGCGATTACAATCGATTTGATATTCGTCGCTACGCCGAGGCCCATTTCAGTCGAGTGGCCATCGCGGAGCGGTATCATGCCGTATATACCAGTGCTTTGGCACAATAGAGTTTTCCAAAGACAAAGGGGTGGTGCGGGATGCTAATCGGGTGCGTGATGGAAAGCATTGCGTGCGATGCGATCTATTTCGTGCGATGCCATGCCTGTCGTTCGACGCGATGCCTGGCTTCGGTACAGGGGGTCGCGCAGGAATGCAGATCGCGGCCGTTGGAAGATTCTTTTAAAATTCGAATGAGATACGGCCGCACAAAAGAGGGTGTGTGGCTTAAAAACCGCCGTCGATGTCTGAATCGTTTTCGCGTTGGCCGCCGAGATAATCCGTTGTATGGCGCAAAACTTCGATTACACTGGGATAGGTGTTTTTGCGGACTTCTTGGGTGTGTTCTAGCCCTAGCCATTTGACTTCTGTAATGCCTTCGATGGTTTGGGGGGTAAGCGCGACATTGCCAGCATGGCGCATGACGTACCATGTGGTGGCCTTGAGCATGGGGTGACCATTTTGCAAATACGTATGCCAGGTGGTGCAAAGATGTTGTTGCAATTGAAGACCGTCGATTCCACATTCTTCTTCTACCTCCCGCAAAGCGCCGTCTTGAACCGACTCATCATCTTCGACCTTGCCTTTGGGCAGATCCCATTTTTCGAGGCGGTAGATGAAGAGTATTTCGTTGTGGGGGTTGAGTACCACGCCCCCTGCGGCTTGGACAAATTCGAATTGCGCACTGAAAAAAGTCCAGGAAGCCGCCACATCATCGCACGATAGCACGACCGACTTTGCACCACGGTGCAGAGCCGTTTCGATGAGCATCGTATCCATTTTACCTTTGCTCATAACTAATTCACCGCCTTTATTCACAAGGGTTTCAGCGATGGAGTGATGTGCAAAAATCACAGGCCGATGGGCGAAGTATACTTTGTATTTTTGTGGCATGATGAATTTAGAACGCGCGCTAAAAGTAGCTGAATTTTTGTTGCAAATCAAAGCTGTCGAATTAAAGCCCGAAACTCCTTTTACATGGGCCAGTGGATTGAAGTCGCCCATTTACTGTGATAACCGCAAAACATTGTCTTATCCCGCTGTTCGCACCTTTTTGCGCCAGCAGTTTGTAGAGGCCATTCAAGAGACTTACGGAAAGCCTGATGTTATCGCTGGTGTAGCCACTGGTGGAATAGCGATTGGAGCATTGGTAGCGCAAGAATTGGGATTGCCATTTATTTATGTGCGTTCTGAGGCCAAAAAACACGGCTTAGGCAACCAGGTCGAAGGCGTTTTGGAAAGCGGTCAGAAAGTTGTAGTGATTGAAGACTTGATCTCTACAGGCGGCAGCAGTTTGAATGCGGTTGCAGCCCTTGAAGAAGCCGGAGCCCATGTGATGGGGATGGTGGCCATCTTCACTTATGGATTTCCGCGTGCGACTGAAGCCTTTGAAAAAGCAGAATGCAAATTGGTGACCTTGTCCAACTACGATGCTTTGTTGAAATATGCTTCCCAGGGCAATGCCATCAGCCAGCAACAATTGGTGACACTTCAAAGCTGGAAGAGCGACCCACAAAAATGGTCGGAACAATTTGTAGCCAGCGAAACCACCAAAGCCAACGCCTAATTCTAAAAATACAACTCTACCCATGACCGAAATCGAAAGCAAAAAAGTAAGCGTAGCAGCACCGCGCGAGGCAGTATACAATTTCCTCTGCGACATGAACAACATTGAAAAACTCTTGCCCGCTGGCAAATACAGCGACTGGAAGAGCGACACCCAATCGTGTTCATTCAAGATCCAGGGCGCATACACCATTGTACTCAACTTTGTTTCGGCCACTCCCCATGGCGAAGTCCGTTACGCTTCCGGCGACGGCTCACCGTTTTCATTCTCTCTGACCTCCTTCCTCAACGAAGAAGGCGGCAGCACCAGCGGTTTTATGAAGTGCGAAGCCGACATCAACCCATTCCTCAAAATGGTGGTTCAAGGTCCGCTTAAAAACCTTTTCGACTACATGGCGGAGAAGTTGACGCAGCAGGGTTGGTAGGGATTTTATTTGATTTTCTTGTTGTACGATTAAACCCTTGATCTCAATTTTTGGTCAAGAGAATGCTTATGTCCTTTATTGAAGTGTGCGAATAGACGGCGCGCAAAAAGCCCTACATTTGATAGGATCAACGAACGTTTCAATGTCGTATCAAGCCATGAAGTTACACCTGAACAAAACCAATAGACCCGTTGTGTTCTTGAGTATCCTTTGCGTTCTGATGATCAGTTCATGCAGACTATACCTCAACGCTGATGGCCGTAAAATTCATCGCAGGGTGTATGTCATGAGAACAGTTGGTTTCTCGTATGCAAAATTCAAGTTCAAGAACGATTCACAACTCGTTCACCGCACCAAATACTATCATAATCCACCGGTAGGTTCGAAGATCAGGATCAAGACCATTGAAACGTATGCATGGCATGGGGATACCCTGATTATGAAGATGGACTGCGACCAGCCTTATTATGATACCTTGCTCTATGACGCTGAGAAGAGTAAGTTTTTCGATAAGGATTTATACTACGAGAGGCAGCCGTGGGCGAAGGGGTTGTTTCCGTTTTTGGTGAGGGGGCAGGGGATGTGGTGAGAATGCGGCCTTTTTTGAATTACATTACGGACTCTTCGGGACACCCAGAGAAAGGAGAATTGGATGGGGGGGGGAGTTTTTAGGGGATGATGAGTTTGATTTTTGGGTGGGGGTGTTTGGGATTTTGCGGAGGGTGGGGGATTTCCAAATTGAAACTTGAGGAGGCGGTCGAAATTGTACTATGTTTATAGACATTATCTGAGAAGATACGAGAAAAAGTGCTGAGTTTATTTGTAAAATAGTAGAAACCTACTAGTTAATGAAACAAGATATTAATGAAAAAAATTGAAGTCGTAGCAGGTGTTATTTTTTGGAAAGATCTTGTGCTCTGTGTTCAAAGACCAAAAAATAAGTTCCATTATGTTTCAGAGAAATTTGAATTTCCTGGAGGAAAAATTGAAGTGGGTGAAACCCAAGAAAAAGCCTTAAATCGCGAGTTGTTGGAGGAGCTGAATATTGTGACAATGATCAAGTCATTCTTTTTAACTGTTGTGCACGAATATCCGGATTTTGAATTAACGATGCACAGCTATAAATGTGAAGTTGATTCGAATGAACTCACGCTTAATGAGCACATAGATTATAAATGGCTAAAAATTGAAGAGCTAACCACCCTTGATTGGGCAGCAGCTGATATTCCAATAGTTGAAAAGCTGATTTTGAATGAATGAACTAATCCAAAGTTTCACCCAGAGTTTACAGACAGGTTTTATTGATAAATCTATTTTATCAAATCTTGATTATCAACCAGAGTTACTTGTCAATCAAAGGAGCCCACCTAAAAAGGTGCTCTCCTCCATTCTTCACGAGCTTGAATTTTGTGATCAGTTTTTTATTTCTGTAGCATTTGTCACTACCAGCGGAGTAGCTACGATAATAAATAAACTCAAAGATCTCGAAGATCGTGGTATTAAAGGCGAAATACTGGTTTCTCAATATTTAAACTTCACTCAGCCCGAAGCGCTGAAAAGACTTCTTCAATTTGAAAATATCGATCTAAGAATCGCGACGGAAGGAAATGTCCACGCTAAAGGATACATCTTTAGGAATAAAGAGCATTACAATTTAATTGTTGGC
>JBDKJN010000172.1:0-2910 GCA_039796595.1 Bacteroidota bacterium | reverse complement strand
TGACAAATAGCGCCCATAGATTATTCAAACATCTGATACCAATTGTCCACATGTGAACTAAACAGTTGAACCATATAAATTGATTTAACCGAATTCTTATGTTGTCGTTGATGTCTTCCATTTCTTCAGGCCTCCAATCAAGAACAAGAGCCCTATAAAGATGGCAACAAGCGAGTAAGCGATTTCTAGTCCCTGCTGGGCATTTTGCCAAGCAATGTCGAAGATGAGTTCTCCAACACCACGCAGCAAATAAATGCCAGCAATCACAAATATCACTGGCTTGAGATAGGGGAGTTTGCGGAATTTGTTGTCGGCCGAAAGACCGTACAATCCGAAAACAAAAAATACGACCGCAACGATAACAGTTAGTGCATAAGGATAAAGTGGATGAACAACTTCGGCGGCCTCCTTCATTTCATCTGCAATGCCCGTTATCTCAAACATTTTGTCAGCCCAAATAAGGCCAACAACGTGCAATATGGCGATGATGATATTGAGATAACCTCCTAGTCGTAGCATAGTTTTTTATTTGGTTGAATGGAAACCAATCGTATTACCTTCAGTGTCCATTGCTATAGAACAGAATCCGTGTTCGCCGATCTGAAATTTACCTTGCAGAACTTGCCCACCGGCTTGTTCAACGCGAGCAGTTTCAACTGCGCAATCGTCGCAGGCAAAGTACACAAGCGTGCCTCCAGTGCCCGGTTGCATACTGCTCGTTTTACACAATGCTCCGCTTATGTTGGCACCGTCTTGCACCCAAGGAAAACTCACCATTTCAAGATCTCCGAATTCGCCTGGAGTTTGCATTGGAATCATTTCAATTTGCAGTACTGTTTCATAAAATTTTTGTGCTCTGCTCATGTCTGCGACATAAATCTCGAGCCATGTAAAAGGGTTTTTAGCTTGTGTTGCCATGGTTGTTGTTTTAAGGGTGAATATTTTATTTAGTGCAATGAATTGTTGCCCTAAATGAACAGGTATGTCATTGCATGCCGCAAATTGCGTCAAATAGCATTCGCCCACAAAAAAATCGAGAAGTTGTCAATAAAAAGAAGTAGGTTTTCGTAAGGTCTTGAAAGTTAATTTGTTGAATGAGCTGTGAAACGCTGTTAATATTGGGTTTTAGGGTAACCTTGAGGTCTATTTCTGATATATGCAGATGTCATCCATGGAGTGCCTTTGCTTTCACGCGATCGATTTGTTGAAAATGCCGAATCATATGATTGATGTAGAATCGATAGGTGTCGCCGAGTTTGATTTTAATCAGGCTGGAAATTGTGGTCGGAATTTTAACTGCGTTTAAATTGATGGTTTTGGATTTTTCCAAGAGTTCAAGGAGCTGATGTTGCTGTTGGATAAATGTACCGATAACCTTAGGATCCAATTTTGAATGCAATGGATTCTTGTCTTTGAAGGTTTTCATTTTATTTAATTTCTCCTTCGGCAACATCATATTCGCAAAGTAGTTGCCCAATAGGCCTGGTTTGAACACAGGATCCGTATTCAGTGATGCATTTTTGATTTTTTGTGTAATGCAGGGCAAATAGAAATCGCCATAGCGATTCAAGTGTTCAAGACACTCGAGTACACTCCAGGATGTCTCATGTTCTTTCCAAGTCAATGCGGATAGATCAAGATGTTGAAGTAGTTCCGCTTGTTGAATCAGACTTTGGGTTTGTTCAATCGAGGTTTGAATGAGTTGGTCCGCTTGCATGTGTTGAAATATTTGTCGCAAAACTCCATATGGTGTTTAACATAAACCTTGATTGAAATCAAGCCTTTTTTAAACGTGAAAGGGTCTCGGCACTCATGCGAAGGTAATTGGCAATATGTCGGTGGGGAATTTCCTGAAATAGTTGTGGACTGCGTTTTAGCACTCTTTCGTAGCGTTCTTTCGGCGAATTAGTCAGAATATCAATTTCCCGTTCCAATTGCTGAAGTACTAAGTTTTCCATGGTCTTGGTCCAGGTGACTCGGTTTTTTTCTTCCATTAGAAATTGGTCGATAGTAGACTTTGAAACTACTTTGATTACAGACTTTTTAATGGCTTGAATATACAAGGTAGTCGGCTTTCCTGTGAGAATTGAGTCCAAGGCCACTATGATGTTGTTCCGATAGCCAAATCGAATGGTCCGTTCTTCATCTTCATCGATAACAAAAATTCTAAGGCTCCCACTTTCGATGAAATACAAGTTCGTGTCAACGTTTCCTTTGACGGTGAGAAATTCATTCCGATGAATTGTTATTTCGCGATCGGCGAGTTCAACGAGTTCTTTCATGCTGCGCAAAGCAAGGATGGATTGGCTTGCTAAGTTACAAACATGATGTGATATACCGCCTTGTTATTGATTCGAAAGGAAGTGAATTGCGGAGATAGCTAAGTATCTTGGAGTATCCACAGAAAAATTATAGCGAGAAAAATGAATCAACGCAGAATCACGACATGTCCTTGATCTTCATACTTCATTTTGCTGTATTCATCCATGAGCTTAAGGCGCCAATTGTAAACGCCATCGGGTACAAAATAATGTTCGTTGCTATAGTGGTTACCCAACCATACATCTGACGGACTTGTGATGCGGTAGATCATTTCACCCCAGCGGTTGAAGATGGTCAGTTCAAAGTTTTCCTCGCTGATACTCATGCCTTCAATTTTGAACACATTGTTGAGGTGGTCTTGATTGTTGGGAGTAAATGCCGTAGGCAAATAATAATGAAACTCATGTTGTATGTTGACGCCTTTTTTGGTGGTGTCATAACAGCCAAAATCATTGCAGGCAGCAAGCTCCACTACATAGAATCCAGGCAGGTCATACGAATAGGCAAGCGATTCGGAAGACGTGTAGTAACCGTCGCCCATTCCCCATGAATAACAGGTGGCGTTGGTGCTGTTATTGATAAAGTAGA
>JBDKJN010000171.1:0-6905 GCA_039796595.1 Bacteroidota bacterium | reverse complement strand
TACCCAATTTGATCAACCGTGTTGACGAAGGACAAAAAGCCGTTAACGTGTTGTTGAGCCGCGAAGAAACGTATGCAGAAATTGCACCCGTACGTTTGAACAGTAACGGGATCACTGCATTCATCAGCATTATGCGTGGCTGTGATAATATGTGTTCATTCTGTGTGGTTCCATTTACTCGCGGAAGAGAGCGCAGTCGTGACCCTCAGAGCATCATTCAAGAAGCGCGTGATTTGTTCGAACAAGGTTATCGCGAGGTGACGTTGTTGGGACAAAATGTCGATAGCTTCAAATGGAACATCACCAACAAAGGTGAAATCGTAGATGCTACAAAACCGACCATGAATTTTGCTCAATTGATGGAGCAAGTGGCGTTGGTTAATCCGGATTTGCGTGTACGTTTTTCGACCTCACATCCGAAGGACATGACGGACGAAGTATTGGAGGTGATGGCGAAATATGAAAACATCTGCGAATACATTCACTTGCCTGTTCAAAGTGGCAATAGCGATGTATTGAAAAGAATGAATCGCGGTTATTCGCGTGAATGGTATCTAGAGCGAATTGCAGCTATTCGTCGTTACATGCCAGATGCAGCGATCAGCACTGATGTGATTGCGGGATTCTGCGGAGAGACAGAAGAAGAGCATGCTGATACCATGAGCTTGATGGAGCAAGTAGGTTATGACATGGCATACATGTTCAAATACTCTGAGCGTCCAAAAACATTAGCCGAACGCAAGTACGAAGACGACATCACTGAAGAAGTAAAAGGTCGTCGTTTGACGGAGATTATCGATCTACAAATGAAGAGTGCGGCCAAACGCACACGTCAACATGTAGGTAAGGTGCAACGCGTTTTGATTGAAGGTACCAGTAAAAAATCTGCCGAACATTTTCAAGGTCGCAATTCACAAAATGTGGTGGTGGTATTCCCGAAATCGGAGCAGTACCAATTGGGTCAATATGTGATGGTGCGTATGTTGGATTGCACCAGTGTGACATTGATTGGAGAAGTGGTACCTAATTAAAATCAGCAATTCTAAATTGACCATACTCAAAAAATTCATTTTAAATAATGGACGTTCAGAGCGTAAAACAGCGATTTGATATTGTAGGGCATTCGCCACTATTGAATCGTGCAATAGATATCGCGGTGCAAGTTGCACCCACCAATATTTCCGTGTTGATCAATGGAGAAAGTGGTGTGGGTAAAGAAAGTATTCCGAAAATCATACATCAATTCAGCCAACGCAAACATGGCCCGTATATCGCGGTGAACTGCGGTGCGATTCCCGAAGGCACGATCGACAGCGAATTGTTTGGCCATGAAAAAGGATCTTTTACAGGCGCCACTGAAGCGCGTAAAGGCTATTTTGAAGAGGCCAATGGAGGCACCATCTTCCTAGATGAGGTGGCAGAGTTACCACTTGGAACGCAAGTCCGTTTGTTGCGTGTGCTTGAAACAGGCGAGTATATCAAAGTTGGATCGAGTAAAGTACAAAAGACCAATGTTCGTGTGGTAGCCGCGACCAATGTGGATTTTTCGGAAGCGATTCGCATGAATAAATTTCGCGAGGATTTATATTACCGATTAAATCAGGTGCCCATTTTTATGCCACCGTTGCGCGAACGTCGTGAAGATGTGGTCTTGTTGTTTAGAAAATTTGCGGCTGACTTTGCCGAAAAATACAAAATGCCTTCGTTGCAATTGAGCTCTGAAGCAGCGCATGTATTGACCACGTATAGTTGGCCAGGTAATGTTCGCCAGTTAAAAAATATCACTGAACAAATGAGCGTTCTCGAACAAGAACGCATGATCGAAGCCACAACACTGCAATATTATTTGCCCCACGAAGATTTTGGCAACAAAGGCATGGCTGTGACTCCTGGAGGTGCAACCGCCAATAACTTCAGCGAGCGAGAGATTTTGTACAAGGTATTGTTTGACATGAAGAATGACTTGAACGATTTAAAATCGCTGGTCTTGAACATGATGCAGAATGGCCAATTGGAGACCAGTGAAGAAAATGAAGAATTGTTCAGAAAAGTTTTCACGCCAAGTGTAAATACAGCAGTTGCTACGGCACCTGCAGCACATTATCCCACAGGAAATAATGCAGTGATCCAATTGCCCGGTAGTCATCCTGTGAGCAGCGGAACAACACACACCTTGGTTGAAGAATCCCTTTCACTTACACACAGTGAGAAAGAATTAATAGTAAAGGCATTGAAAAAACATCGCAACAAGCGCAAGTTTGCTGCCGAAGAATTGGGCATATCTGAGCGTACATTGTACCGAAAAATAAAAGAATACGGCATTACCAAAGCATGAACTTAAAAACGATTTTCGCACTGATTGGATTGACCATTGCCTTAGCAAGTTGTGGTATCTATTCACTAACTGGCGGTCAGTTCAGCGGTGCCAAAACTTTTAGTGTGAGTTATCTGAAGCCACAAACGGCTTTGGCCACTCCCATCTATGCTCAGCGACTGACAGAAGGCTTAAAAGATGTGATGCTTGCCCAAAGCCCTTTAAAAATTGTAGAGCAGAACGGAGAATTGCAATTTGAAGGCAGCATCACGGGCTATCAAGTCAGCGCCAACACCGTTAAAGGTGGTGCAGAAACGGCAGCTTTAAACCGACTCACCATAACCGTTAAGATCAAATACACCAACAGTTTGGAGAGCACATACAGCTTTGAGAAGACATTCTCTAAATTTGCAGATTTCGAGGCCGACAAAGATCTTTTTACGATTCAAGAGGACTTGTGGCGTCAAATCAATGATCAGTTGGCGCAAGAGATATACAACGCCAGCGTAGGCAATTGGTAAAATGAACAAAGTGGATTTTCACAAACACCTGCAAAACAGTGGATCAAACCCTGTTTTGACCACCGCCGAATTGGAGCGATTGGTGGAGCGATATCCCTATTTTCAAACAGCCCAACTACTGCTGACGAAAGCCTATTTGACCGAAGGCGACTACCGCCAAACAGACCAAGTGCAACAAGCGGCCTTGTACGCAGGTGACCGCAGCGCCCTTTTTCATTGGTTGCGCGCCAAAACAACAGGTGCACAAGAGACAGGTATCGTTCCGTCTATAACTGAATCACTTCCATCCACCACAGAAACGCCGGTTGAGTCAATTACTACTAATGCCCCATCGTTTGCCCCAATTGTTGATGATATACTTCAGGTAGAAGAAGGAAAAAGCCCATCTGATATAGATCCGGATCTACGCGACCTGGCCAATCGCATTGTGGAAGAACCGAGCATTGTAAAATCGACGGATCATAAGAAGGATGTTGACGTTATTCCGGTGCAATTGCCTAACACGCCAGAGAAACAGCCCGAAACCGCAGTTGAGGCCGTTCAAGAGGTGCCATCTGCGCCCATTCCGAATAGCCCTGAAGCTCCAGTTCAGGTAGAGAAATCTCCGGTACCAGCCATCGCCCCTGAATTGCAAGAAACCATCTTGATCGAGGCCATTCATAGCGCCTTAGAACAAGAAATACAGGAGGATGCCCGACAACAGCAGATTGATGCCCCAGCTACCCCAGAAGAACCCCGAGTCGATGAGACCGAACTGAGTCCATTTGCCCGCTGGATGCAACAACGCTCCAAGGAAATCGCGTTTGAAGCCGGTACACGCCCCATGCCAGAGGGTGAACAACCAGAAGATGTTCAAAATTGGTTGCGGAAGCCCGCTTTCGAAGCCAAAGAACCAGAAGAAGCCGAAAATGACGTTCCAGATAGCATTGAGACCCGTTTGGACGATTTGGCCCCAGAGGAAGGACAAGGCCTGATAGCCCATAGCGCGCGCCGTATGGATGTACCTCAAAAGAAGGACCAACAAAAGGCCCTAATTGACCGGTTTATTCAGCTGGATCCCCGCATCACGCCTGGGAAAGCAGCCGATTACAGCATCTCCGATTTGGCCAAGGAAAGTTTGGAGGATGACATGGAGTTTGTGACCGAAACCATGGCCCAACTCTTTGTGATTCAGGGCAAAATTGACCGTGCAAAGAAAGCTTTTAAAAAATTGATGGTGCTACATCCAGAAAAAAGTGTTTATTTTGCAACCCAATTAAAAAATATAGACCGAATTAAAAAATTGTGATATGGAAACACTAGTGCTCGTAGTAACAGTAATTGTAGCCCTTCTTTTGGGTATTGTTGTATTGATCCAAAACCCTAAAGGTGGTGGATTGGGCGCAGGTTTTCAAGGCGCAGCTCAGGTTGGTGGTGTTCAACGCACAGCTGACTTCTTAGAAAAAGCGACATGGTACCTAGGTATGGGCTTGTTTGTCCTTTGCCTGGTAGCGGCAATAATGAACAAGAGTACAGTTGTTGAACCAGAGCCAACAGAGCAATCTCCCGATCAACCTGCCGATTCGCAATAAACCGAGCAGACTATTAGGAAAAACATAAAACACAAAATGTCAGTGATTCATGCCATCACTGACATTTTTTTTTGCCATAACTGACAAAATCTCCACTCGAAGGGGCATTTTCTGTAATGGCACAAATCGTGACAAGAGGGAGAAAAAAAATTAACCAATTAACATAAAAATCATGTCATTGAAAATCACACCGATTGCCGACAGAGTGGTGGTTGAGCCAACAGCGGCTGAAACAACAACAGCTAGCGGCATTATTATCCCAGACACCGCAAAAGAAAAGCCACAGCGCGGAACCATCGTAGCCGTTGGAACAGGTAAAAAAGACGAGCCAATGACGGTTAAATCAGGTGACACCGTGTTGTATGGCAAGTATGCGGGCACAGAAATCACTGTTGACGGCAAGGAATACTTGATCATGCGTGAATCTGACATTTTCGCAATTATCTAATTATCGTTTCAAACAAAATCAAACATTCAGACAAATGGCAAAAGAAATAACATTCGACACCAGTGCACGTGAGAAACTCAAAGCAGGTGTTGACGCATTGGCAAATGCAGTGAAAGTAACCCTAGGTCCAAAAGGCCGCAATGTGGTTATCGACAAAAAATTTGGTGCACCACACATCACTAAGGACGGTGTATCTGTAGCTAAAGAAATCGAATTGGCTGATGCCATCGAAAATATGGGTGCTCAAATGTTGAAAGAAGTAGCGAGCAAAACAGCAGATATCGCTGGTGACGGAACTACAACTGCAACCGTTTTGGCGCAAGCTATCGTGACTTCAGGTTTGAAGAACGTAGCAAGTGGCGCTAACCCAATGGATCTTAAGCGTGGTATCGACAAAGCTGTTGGTGCAGTAGTAAGCGAGTTGAAAAGCTTGAGCAAGACCGTAGGTAGCGACAATGCAAAAATCAAACAAGTAGCTTCTATTTCAGCCAACAACGATGAGAACATCGGTACTTTGATTGCAGACGCGATGGCTAAAGTGGGCACAGAAGGTGTGATCACTGTAGAAGAAGCTAAAGGAACTGAAACCGAAGTAAAAACGGTTGAAGGTATGCAGTTCGACCGCGGTTACTTGTCTCCTTACTTCGTTACGAACGCAGAGAACATGGAAGCTGATTTAGAAAACGCTTTCATTTTGATCTATGATAAAAAAGTGAGCACCATGAAGGAATTGCTTCCTGTATTGGAAAAATCAGCTCAAACTGGTCGTCCATTGTTGATCATCGCAGAAGATGTTGATGGTGAAGCATTGGCTACATTAGTAGTAAACAAAATTCGTGGCGCTCTCAAAGTTGCTGCGGTTAAAGCACCAGGCTTTGGTGATCGTCGTAAGGCTATGTTGCAAGACATCGCTATCCTTACAGGTGGTCAAGTAATCAGCGAAGAGACCGGTTTGAAATTGGAAAATGCAACATTGGAAGATTTGGGTCGCGCTGAAAAAATCACCATCGATAAAGACAATACGACTATCGTAAATGGTGTAGGTAGCAAAGAAGCTATCACAGCTCGCATTGCTGAAATCAAAGCCCAAATCGAAAAAACAACTTCAGATTACGACCGTGAAAAACTACAAGAGCGTCTTGCTAAACTTGCTGGTGGAGTTGCTGTTTTGTATATTGGAGCAGCTACTGAGGTAGAAATGAAGGAGAAGAAAGACCGTGTTGACGATGCATTGCATGCAACACGTGCTGCAGTTGAAGAAGGTATCGTACCTGGTGGTGGTGTAGCCTTGATTCGCGCTTCTAAAGCCCTTGACAATTTGAAAGGCAGCAACGATGACGAACAAACAGGAGTTGCAATCATCGCTCGTGCAATTGAAGAGCCATTGCGTCAGATCGTTGCCAACGCTGGTGGCGAAGGTGCGGTGATCGTAAACAAAGTGCGTGAAGGCAAAGATGACTACGGTTACAATGCTCGCACTGAAGTTTTCGAAAACTTGATTGGTGCAGGTGTTATCGATCCAACTAAGGTGGTTCGTGTTGCACTTGAAAATGCAGCTTCAATCGCAGGTATGTTGTTGACCACTGAGTGTGTGATCAGCGACATCAAAGAAGAAAACGCACCAGCAATGCCTCCAATGGGCGGCGGCATGGGCGGCATGATGTAAGATTACATTTTGTGAAATATATTAAGAGGGCTCTTCGGAGCCCTTTTTTTGTGGCATGCTTAGGCTCGCTTCGGCTCACTTCGGCTTCGCTCAGTGAGCAAGAAGGAATATTGCTTCGCTCAGTGAGCAAGAAGGAATATTGCTTCGCTTAGTGAGCAAGAAGGAGTATTGCTTCGCTCCGAGAGCAAGAGATGGTGCGTTTCGGCTTCGCTTAGTGAGCAAGAAGGAGTATTGCTTCGCCCAGAGAGCAAGAGATGGTTCGTTTCGGCTTCGCTCAGTGAGCAAGAAGGAATATTGCTTCGCTTAGTGAGCAAGAGATGGTTCGTTTCGGCTTCGCTCAGTGAGCAAGAAAGAGTATGGCTTCCCTCAGTGTGCAAGAAGGAGT
>JBDKJN010000170.1:0-6764 GCA_039796595.1 Bacteroidota bacterium | reverse complement strand
TAAGTGCCGACAACCTTTTGAACGATAATGAAAACAGCGTAGTAGAGCTACAAAACCACGAACTCAACGAACAGTTGATGTTGATCTCTCAACTGGATGAAGATGAAAAAAATGCACTGCTTAAAATCATTAACTCTATGCTTACCAAAAAAAGAATGAAGGACTTACTCGATGGTAAAGTAAATTTCTAAAATTTATTTTTTGCCTTTTAAGACAATTTTTTAAGGCTTCAAAAATTGCCGTTTTGGATAATAATAACAAAGCCACCTAATCGGTGGCTTTTGCTTCTCTGATCAATGGCGTAATTCTAAATACATTCTCTATTTCGGAATCAACAGCCCAATACTCTAACAAGTCTCTAAAAATCTCCTTTTCTGACTTTAATATTTTTTCAATTTCAAACCATCTATAATCACTATCTATTTCTATGTCGTTTAAAAAATCGTCATAAGAAGCAAGTATAATTGACATTGTAGCATATTTCATTTCAAAAGACAAATCATTTTCATTGTAATAAAAAATAAATTCATCAACTCTATTTTTATCTGCCAATTCAACATCCCAATCCTGTTCAATACCCATATAGGGCAATGACAACTTCTTACTTAACTGCTCTATTATTTCCTTTCTTATAATCATAATAATAACATTTAATGAATTATAGGATAAGCTGTTTTAACTCCACCGCCTCCTGGCACCAAACGTATATGTGTAGCAGCTTTGAATGTGCCATCTGGCATAATAATTCTTGCAGGAAAACCCTTTGGTATAGGAATATTTACAGCCCCATTAGCCGTTTTTCCTACATTATCTAAAATAAATTGAGCTGCTTTTTGGTTGTCTAAAAATTGGCCTTGTGCCATACCTGAACCTTTTGCTCTGTTAACTAAAAAATTCGTCATGTCATCACCGTGAGTAGTGAATGTATGCCCAAAAGTTTTTTTTGTCAACTGTATACTCGTCTTAGTGGCAGCCTCAACTACCGCCTTTTCCCCCAGCTTTGCCAATGCAACCGCTGTTCCCACGCCCACGGTCATGCAGACCACCGCACCTGCTGCATTGACATAGTCTCCTTCGCAAAGATAGATGACTGCATTCACTCCATCAAATACCTCACCAAAGACAGGTATCAATCCAAGTAAATTTAAAGCGGTATGAAGTCCTTCTAAATCTTCGTCAGACGGCGGTGCAATTGGATGATCTGAAGGTTTCAAATTAGCCTTTGGGCCTCTTTGGGCGATAATAAATTCAATAAGATCAATTGGTATCGCAATATCATTATCTGGATCTAGATCGGCATCCATATAACCCGCAGCCTTGAGGATATTGTAAACCTCATATTTATGAATACCAGGTTTGGTAGGTTGACCGTTATTCCAATCTTTCTCGTCATAATTAATTTGATACCCCTCAGAATGAAGATAAGCAAGTAACGTCTCAACATTATCTCCTCCATAGCTTTTTAAGTTTTTCCCATCGCGATACCAATTGGGTCCACCACTTCCTGCCCCCGCCCCAGCAGTCTTGCTCTTGGCTAATTGCACAATGCTATTATGGAGCTTGTTGAAGACATTTTCTATCGACATCCAAACGGCTGTCAATTTGAGGGCAACGGTCAAAGTCCCACCTGCAGCTCCCGCCACATTCATAGTACCCCCAGCACTAGAACCTTGGGATATCACCGCTGAAATATCCACATTTGCTGCAATGGCGGTGGTAACGTGACCTATCACTTTCCAAAACGGATTACCAGAACGCCCGTCGGGGTCGACGAAGTTGGCGGGGTTGTTGAAATTGGCCAAGTACGGCGAATGGAACTGTTCCAGCGGATCATGCGAGCCCCAACGGCCAATTACAGGGTCATACATTCTCGCCTCAAATTGGTAGAGTTCAATCCCTTTGTCTCCCCATTCTTCTCTTCGACTGGTACAAAATCTTTCAAAGAACTTAAATCCATACACCGCTCAGAGCTCATATCCCATCGATTCGTTTGCAACTCATCGTGGGCTATTGAGTCTGCCACTCTTTTAATCCATAAGTTTGGTCATAGGGGTTTACAGGTTGGTTCCACATCAAACCGTACGAATAATAATCATAACGGGCTCGCACTTGGCCCTGCAGGTGGACAATGCGCAGGTTGTCAAAGTTTACTTTTTTAGTACTTCGATTGGTGACGTAGGTATAAAAATAGCCTCCCGTCTTCATGGTCAGGGTTTGGGTTTGGTGTTCCTCCAAGACATCGCTATCGACGACTCGTAACAACCCGGATGAATTGGGGTCAAACTTCATTTTCTCATCGAAGAATAAATAGACCAAATAGGCTATCATCTCGCGCAGCGGCAGGGAACACAATCTATTCCTTTTTCAATTGAAATCCCTGGAGTATTCCCAAGGGTACAAATCGTGTCTGTTCGACCATAATCGCGACAGAGCTCAGTGATTCCAATGAATCCTTTGTTTTTTGAAAAATAGATCAAGTGTGAGCCCATGTTAGCATAGCGATGATGGATAACTCCATCCCATTCGAATATGAACAAGGAATCACCGTTGTAATCAATCGTTTTAATGAAACGGGTATAAACCTTTCGTTGCCAAGAAGGATCGTACGCACTATCTAAGACCGCGAACTTAGTACGGTTAAAATCTAGAAGTAATAAAGTATCATCAAATATTAAATGATCAGCTCCTTGCTTTAACCATAGCTGTTCGCCTTTTGCGATACATTCAGCTCGCAAGGAATCAAAGCTACCATGATCACCAGCTTCCATTCTTCGCTTCAACCCAAACCACGGATTTATTGTAATCGTGAAATTAGTGTAATCCCTAGAATTTCCATTTAGACGAACACTCCAAATCGGCAACCCAGAAGCATTCGTATCCAACACTTGTGATTTGGTTACAAAAAACATGTGTGTCTTTCCCATGTTGCAATCTGTGCATGCAAGCATAATGATTAATATAACTATTTTTTCCATTGTGACATGTATTGCCTTACTATGCGTTGAACTTCGATTTTATCTTTAGATGATTGCGATTTTCCGTCTAAGGGTATACTAATATAGGCTGGAGAATTGTGTCTTTCCCAATGATCGTGATTATACAAACCATGTTCTTTTGACTCTGTTAGACAAGTTCCGTTAATATCACGAATAGCATGGGCATTGACCTCATGCATTAAACTATGCAATGCCATTTCAAGTGCTAGCTCGAACTTCTTCATGTTTTCAAAGGTCTTTTCCATGTTTGCAAAGTCGTTCAACGCATCAATGTAATCTAAATTATATCTAATGCTAATCGAGGTTCTACTCAATCGTGATCCTTGAACCATTTTCTTGTAGAGCGGATCTGGGACATCCGCATAAGCAATGTTAGTAACTCCATTTGTCCCATAATCTGCTGTATCTCCCCCCTGACCAGGAATTTCTTCACCCGTATCCCTGTCTATAACAAGACGGTCGTCTTTATCATATAGCGCAGCACAAAAATATATGTCAGTGTATCCATTTTGTTTTTGGGCAGTAACTAATTTCTCATATGCTGATGTTTTTTCGAATAGATCGAATAAGAGGTCTTCAAAATAGGCCTTATCTCCGAGGTCATAGGTGATATAGGATTTCTTTTCATAGGAAAGTGATACGTACCCCGCATATCTATATATATTGTGACCGCCATTAATTATTTTGGAACTCCAATCACCCGCCCCCGCCGACGCACTCTGAACAACCTCGTTCATACTCGCCTCCATAATAGATGCTTGGCCATCGATGCAATCTTTAATAGTCAACCCAACCGATAAGATGCCCACTAAGGTTCCGCCGACGCCTAAAGCGACATCAAAGCCTTTAAATTTTTCACCCGTTTGAATACCCTCTATAACAAGACTTATTGCAGCTTCGAAATCAAAACCTGACATGGAGAAACCCATTCTGATAGCTTCACCAATGCCGCAGCTACGCCCGTCAGGGTCGACGAAGTTGGCGGGGTTATTGAAATTGGCCAAGTACGGCGAATGAAATTGTGACAATGGATCTGGAGCATGCCATTTGCCCAACACTGGATCATACATTCGCGCTTCAAACTGATACAGCTCGATTCCTTTATCTCCCCATTCTTCTCTTCGGCCGCGACCTTAATCTTTCAAAGTACTTAAATCCAAACGCCGCTCAGAGCTCATACCCCATCGATTCGTTTGCAACTCATCGTGGGCTATTGAGTCTTCGACTGGTACAAAATCTTTCAAAGAACTTAAATCCAAACGCCGCTCAGAGCTCATATCCCATTGATTCGTTTGCAACTCATCGTGGGCTATTGAGTCTGCCACTCCTTTTACCCATAGGTCTGATAATAAGGATTCACGGGCTGGCTCCACATCAAACCGTAGGTGTAATAATCATATCGTGCTCGAACTCGACCTTGCAAGTGCGAAATCTTTAGATTGTCAATCCCGCGTACTACGCTGCGGGATGGTCATCTCTAAATCTCCGCTACGCTCCAATTAAGAGCTGTCACAAGTTAACTTTTCGGGTACTCTTGTTGGTCACGTAGGTATAAAAATAGCCTCCCGTCTTCATGATCAGGGTTTGGGTCATGTGTTCCTCCAAGACATCGCTATCGGCGACTTTTAGCAATCTCGGAACAACCAGGACAAAGTCATAAGCCTTTCATCATTTCATAAACACTTCTTTTAATTTTTTAAAATCGTTGTTGAGACACTTCACATTTTTTCGACTGGGTAGTCGCGATAAGGAATGAACCAAGGATCAACCAATATCCAATGCCCCGTTTCACTAGATATTTTGAACATGAAGCCTCTTTTCCATAATGCCAATACATAATTTAACTTGAGAACCTCATGATTACTTGAATTGTCTAAACGCATAAATTTTCGAAGGAGTTTTTTATCGCTCCATCTAAAAAAATTCGGGCTAATTTGATCTGTCATTAAAATCCAATGCTGAGTGGATTTGAGTGCAAGAGTATCGTTGATCTTTGTCTTTTCAAGAATTAGAGCTCGCAGATATGCAATTTTCATTTCATTGGTCCAACTAATCGTATCACAATACCATTGTGGATTTTGAAGTAAATTACAGAATATAAATCCACGTTTTTCACCCACCTCGAATGGTACAACATGAATCATTTCATTCACACTGGCATATGTAGCCTTATTCTCTTCTGAAAGAGGCAAAGGTTGAGCATGAATCGAACTTTTTTGAAAGCAAAAAAACAGAAGCGTTATAATAACTGCCGTATACTTCATACTTATCTTAAACTAATGAATGTTTTATCTAATCACAAAATGATGGTCTCAACAAATTTCTAGTAGCCTCTAAGTCAATCGCCGAACAAAAAATATTTCTGATTGATTTTAGCTTACCCACTATTATGAAACCCAAAGTACTTGTCTATATCTCACCCCTTTGATTGACTTCTTCCTTATACCACTTAGTTCAAAAATATAAACAGTCCCTGACGCACTTAACGGGTTGTCATACGTCTCTATGTAAACCATACAAAAATCGCCATTTGGGCTAACCACAGGAGTGGAAAAACCCATGTAAATTTGATCCTTTTCTCTACCTGAAACGAGATCATCGCAACATGTCACCGGATTTTTATTTTTATTCGCCTCCCTATGTCTTTTGACAAGATCATCGTAGATGACATATCCTATTGTGGAATCCACTATCTCGTAGTTTTCTACCCAACTAATTTCAGAAATTATCGTCGAATCTTTAACAGGATATTTGAGTCCTCTTTCGTTTTCAATGAACTCAATTATTTCATGGATTGTACTGCATGAAACAATCGATGGACTCACTGAGCGTTTCATCGTACATCCACAACAAAACATTGTTGCTCCAGAGATCAATAGAATGACTACCTTCCTAAACATACGATTTGATTTTATTCCTCTGTCGTTGCACGAATGTATTGCATTCATTGCAACTTAAATTGATTCTTTAGATCTGACGCTCACATCTCGGCCGTCAACTGTAATTCAAGATCGTTGTTTACTTCAGTCTATATCTCAAAAGGTCGATATAGACCTCCTCCATGGAATGTTCTTTATTTATTTCATAGGGATAGTGTACATTATTCAAGAATAAACTATCCTTGGAAATTCCGAATTCACTGACATGCCATGAACCATCAAAATCGCGATATATATCCTTCAGGACATTACGGTTTGCATCATACATCCCATAAGATCCAAAAGAGTCATAATACCTTTTATTGTCAGCCCACGGCACGAATTGATTGGAATTGAGATTGAATACTTCTATTACAAGCCTATAGTTTACGTTATAGTGAGGCACTAACAATAAATCGTCATCTAAATAAATTGACGTTGAATCAATGTAATCATCTTTTAAGACATAGAAATTATTGTTTAAAAAAAAAGCACTCTCGGCCTGAACTATCCTCTCGCGAATCACCTCGACATCATTCACCAAAATCCTCAAAACGCCCGTAGTGGAATCATGGTCGCATTGAATCCTCGTACTACCTTGTGTTAATTGTACTGACTCGCTAAAAGTCTCCTCCCATTTATCCACAGAATTGGTGGAAGGCGAATTACATCCAAAACATAGGATTGTCGCATATATCCAAAATTTACTCATCCAGTTTCATGTTTGATATTTCATCCCGAAATGCATCAAATATAATCAAATGCCTTTACTGCAATTGCTTTTCCACAACACGCACAGACTTCTTTGCTTCATTAAAAAGTGTAGTATCGACCCCACCCATGAGATACG
>JBDKJN010000169.1:0-4341 GCA_039796595.1 Bacteroidota bacterium | reverse complement strand
TGTTGTGCATCGATGCGGTCCAGATTTAAAACCTGAAGCAAGAGCGTTCCGTTCAGAGGTTCTCTAGGGAGAAAATTTTGTGTAACGCCAGTAGCTGGGTTGTTATACCAAACATCGAGTCGGAAGTTTTCGGGAGATATGCCAAACGCACCAAGGGAATATACGTTTTTCATCATGTTGTCCCATAGCGGAGCAGCAAAGCCATCTTTTAATTTAACGCGTGTGATACTTGGTTTGATCAATTTCAAAATGAGCGATTGCGGAGCAGCATAACCATCTTGTGAAATAGTACCTACTTGATATGTTTCACCATTTAAAGTGTACTCATAGGCTACCGCAAGTACTTCGGCATTATTCAAACTCTGTTTCAACGAGATGAAACCAAGTCGTGAATTATAGCTGTATTCGGATGCATTTAAGCGACGCATATTGTTGATGCGCTCGTAGTGAGTTCCGTTGTCCATATCGGAGTATTCGGCATTACTCGATATAGTTTGCGACGTGCTTGTTGTATTTAAAATTGAATTCGAAAACGGTTGGCCGTCGGTACAGTCCAAGAAAATGTCATTGTTTAAGTTACTCGGATTGCCTAGCTGAGTAGCTGCAATGTCGCCACGATTGAATAGGCGGTTATCGGTGGTGCCTCCTACATCGACGGACAAGTCATGACTCATGTAATTTGTGTTTTCCCCAAGGTCGGAGAAGGCCACAACGTTTCGTACATCTTGCGTGTTGGCTTGAAGATTTACCAGCCAAACCTCGATGCGTGTGATGTTTACGCCGCTACCAACAACGGGCAGAGAACTGCATGCACGATCATATTCGTTGCGAAACCAACCAGAAAGGAAGTAATGTCGATTCGCTTCGTAGTTGTCTGCCGTAATGTCGAAGTTTTGTGTTTGAGCACCGCCTTGCACGGTGATTTCTTTGCGCTCACCTTTTTGTTGCGAAAAAACGGTAGTGTTGCGAAGTCGTCCCCATTTGGTTGAAAGCTTAGCTCCAAAAAGACTAGTGGAACCTTGAATCAACTGACCATTGAGGGGAAGGCTGACGTTACCCAATTCTATTTTTTGTATGATTTGATCCTCATCACCGGTGTATTCCAACTTCATTTGGTTCTCGAAGTCAAAGGTGCTTTCGGTGTTGTAGTTCACATTGAGCTTCATCCTTGTTCCGATGTTACCAACTACATTCAATTGGATTTTCTGATCGAAATCGAACGTTGTAATGCGACGTTGACGCAACGGAATACGCGGATTGTCGGTTTTAGAAATGTTTAGGCCAAATGTCAATTCAGCTGATCCTTGCGGACGGATTTCAATTTCGTTGCTGCCGAAAATACCTTCGAAACCTGCACCACCTACTTTGATTACCTTACTCCATTCGCGGTTGGCTTCATCTTCCTCTTTTTGAATTTCTTTGAAATATTCGTAGATGTTCTGATCTTTTTGCTGATTCATGTACTCTTCAAGAGTCATGCTGGTTCGAGGGCGATATTCAATTTCTTTTCCGATCGTTTGGACAACCTCATATTGTCCTGTTTCGGGGTTGTATTCAACGGAGTATTCGATATTATCGGGGAGTGGTACATTGATGCCACCAGACTCGGGGCTAGGATTCACATTGTCTTCTACCGGCCAAATGAGGTCGACGTCTGAGGTATCCGTGCTTCCGGTATCTAATAATGCGACAAACTCAGCTGGATTTATGTTCTCGGTCTCCATTTTGGCTTGTTGCGCGCGCAATGTGCGTCTCGGCGTCAAAGTGGATGTAGAGGAGTTGGCCAAAGCCATCCACACAGACACGGAAAGAGCAGAGACAAAGCAAAAACGATAAAAGTGGGTGGTCCAACTAGCTTGATTCACAATTCGGGGTAATAATTCAAATTTGTTTTAAAACTTGCTTGATAAGATCTTCCAATGACGCATCAGGTTGCGTCAACATGATCTTTTCCAAGACTTTTTCGGTTTTGGTTTTGTCTAGTCCTAGCGAGGTCAGCGCTGCTAACGCTTCAACCTTCTTAGTATTGTATGCAACAGGAACTTTTTCATACTGGGCATCACTTATTTTTCCTATTTTATCGTGTAGATCAATAATGATCCGCTCAGCAGTTTTTTCGCCAATACCTTTAATACGCTTAAAACCAGCGACATCTTTAGTCAAAATCATGTGTTTAACCTCATCGGTACTTCGACCGCTCAAAATCATTCGGGCTGTATTGGGACCGATACCGCTGACTGAAATAAGTTTGCGAAAGACGTCACGCTCAGCATCGTCATAAAAGCCAAATAGTTGAATACTAAAATCATTACTATTGATTGTAAGGTGTGTATACAATTTGACCTGATCAACTTCACCGAGGCGTCCAAAGGTGTGCAGCGAGATCTGCAGCATATACCCCACACCGCCCACGTCAATTACAGCGTGAACAGGGCTTTTTTCTATAAGTTTACCGCTAAGATGATGTAGCATAGGGGGTTATGGCTATAGGCAAGACAATATTGTCAATTGCATAGATAAGTATAAACATTTAGAGATAATTGCCCTACAAGGCAAGTTCTTCACTTTTTTTCTTTTAAATATTGGTAGCCTAGGATTTAAGCTGTGCATCGACAACTGCTATGCGAACCATGTTGAGTATTTCTCTTACTGTACATCCCATTTGAAGGATATGATATGATTTGCGCATACCCAAAAGAACCGGGCCTGTTACCTCCAGCTCGCCAATCTCCTGAAGAAGTTTATAGGCGATGTTTCCTGCGCTTAAGTTAGGGAAAATCAACGTGTTAACTTTTTCTTTGTTGAGTCTGCTGAAAGGGAAGTTCTCTTTTAACATTTCGCTGTTCAGGGCGAAGTTGGCTTGAATTTCACCATCTACGATGAGGTCTGGGTATTCACGATGCAAAATGGATACAGCTTTAGCAACCTTTTCGGGATCATCACCATGGGCTGAACCAAAGTTGGAATAGCTCAAAAGAGCAATTCGGGGAATAATTTTCATCCGCGATAAGGACTCTGCAACACGCAAGGTGATTTCCACCAGATCTTCTGCGCTCGGGTTGGCATTGACTGTTGTATCAGCGATAAACAGCGGTCCTTGCTTGGTTTCTACGATGTACATCCCACAAACCCTCTTCACTCCTGGTGCGGGTCCAATGATCTGTAAACCAGGGCGTATCACTTTGCTGTAATTCCGTGTCATTCCGCTAATCATCGCATCTGCCTTTCCGGTTTCAACCATCATTGCACCAAAAAAATTGCGTTCTCTCATAGCTCGCACGGCTTCCAATTCCGTGAACCCTTTACGCATCCTTTTCTGGTACAGTTGAGCACCAAATTCCTCTCTGGTTTTAAGCCAGTTGTCGTCACGCGGATCTATGATTATAGCATCCTCCAACTCCAACTCAGCTTCCTCAATCATTTTGCGAATTTTCATTTCATCTCCAAGGAGGATTGGTAATGCCACGCCTTCTTCCTTGGCCTGTTGTGCAGCTTTAAGAATCTTAAAGTTATCACCTTCGGCAAAAACAACTCGTTTTGGGTGTTTGCGCGCTCTTTCTGCAATGCCGCGTGTCAAGACGTTGTCACGCCCCATTCGTTTTTGCAACTCTGCAGCATAAGCATCCCATTTTTCTATTGAGATTCGTGCTACGCCACTGCTGATTGCTGCCTTCGCAACTGCGCTACTCACGACACTAATCAATCTGGGGTCCAGTGGTTTAGGGATTATGTAATCACGTCCAAAATGCAAGGTTTTTAGGTCGTATGCTTCTATCACCTCTTCTGGTACAGGTAATTTTGCCAGGTCTGCCAAAGCATGAACAGCGGCCAATTTCATTTCATCATTGATACAACTAGCTCTCACGTCGAGTGCCCCACGAAAGATGAATGGAAAACCAAGTACATTATTTACTTGATTGGGATGATCGCTTCGTCCCGTCGCCATTATGATGTCTTCCCTTGAACGAATGGCCAGGTCGTAAGCTATTTCAGGATCGGGATTGGCCATTGCAAAGACAATCGGATTGATCGCCATGCTCTGAAGCATTTTTTCTGTCACAATATTGGCTTGAGAAAGTCCTAGGAAAACGTCAGCATCTTTAATTGCTTCATCCAGCTGCATTATTTCTTTGCCTGAGTGAGCAAATTTTCGCTTTCGGTGGTCGATGTCTTCGCGATCGGTATGAATCAGTCCTTTGGAATCAAACATCATCACTTTGGATGGATCGACCCCAAGTTTGATCATCAATGCAACACAAGAAAGTGCAGCAGCACCTGCTCCGCTCACCACAATTCGAACTTCGTTGATCTTTTTTTCAGCAAGTTCTAATGCATTTAAAA
>JBDKJN010000168.1:0-8259 GCA_039796595.1 Bacteroidota bacterium | reverse complement strand
CATCTTTTACCATCTGCTCGGCATATTGACGATACAATGGTTTGCGTTCACTTTGGCGATATGGTGCATGTGGTCCGTCGCCAAAACCCACTCCTTCATTGGCCGAGATGCCACACCATTTCAAACTCTCGATGATGTATTCTTCGGCACCAGGCACAAAGCGGGTTTGATCGGTATCCTCAATGCGAAGCAAAAAATCTCCACCGTGTTTTTTAGCGAACAAATAACTATACAACGCGGTGCGTACTCCTCCCATATGCAAAGGTCCAGTAGGACTTGGGGCAAAGCGAACACGTACTCTTCTAGAACTCATCTCTCAAGTATTTTATAGGGACAAAATTAAGACTGCGAAAGTAATACCGAACGACAAGCGGCGACCCACGATTTTAGCCTTCCTTGTGTTTTTTATGCGCGATATAACCTTGGCGATGTTGGAAAACTTTCCCGCAGAATTTAATACTTGGCCTTCTTTTTTGGTGGCGACCAACTACCTTTGACCCCCGATATGAAGTACAAAAGAATCCTCCTCAAGCTCAGCGGAGAATCGCTCATGGGCGATAAACAGTTCGGCATCGACAATTCGCGTTTGATGCAATACGCCCAGCAAATCAAAGAAACCCTTGCCACAGGGGTGCAAATGGCTATCGTTGTCGGCGGTGGTAACATATTTCGAGGCGTTCAAGCCGAACAAGGTGGGATGGAACGTACACAAGGGGATTACATGGGCATGTTAGCCACCATGATCAACAGTATGGCCCTCCAATCTGCTCTTGAAAGTATTGGTATTCAAACCCGTCTGCAATCGGCGATTGAAATGAAAAGCATCGCAGAACCATTTATCAAACGCAGAGCGGTTCGTCATTTGGAAAAGGGTCGTATCGTGATTTTTGGAGCAGGTACCGGAAATCCATTCTTTACTACGGATACTGCGGCTTCTTTGCGTGCTATTGAAATTGATGCTGACGTGATACTCAAGGGTACACGGGTTGATGGCATCTACACAGCAGACCCAGAGAAAGATCCTACAGCTACGAAATACCAAAGCGTGACCTTCAACGAAGTCTATGAAAAGGGCTTAAACGTGATGGACATGACTGCTTTCACCTTGTGCAACGAAAACAAACTGCCGATCATCGTTTTCGATATGAACAAGCAAGGCAATTTGATGCGTCTCATCAAAGGTGAAGAAGTTGGAACTTTGGTGACGTTCTAAGCATTTATATATTTGTCGCCCAATCAATTGGAATAATTATGTCAGAAGAAGTACAAATGGCGCTCGGAGAAGCGACCGATGCAATGGACAAAACCATTGATCACTTGGAATATGAATTGACCAAAATTCGCGCTGGTAAGGCTAGCCCCGCTATGCTCGACGGTGTTAAGGTCGATTATTACGGTGCCATGACTCCTCTGAAAAATGTAGCCAATGTCTCTACTCCTGACGCGCGCACCATCACCGTGCAAGCTTGGGAGAAAAAAATGCTGGAAACCATCAGCAGAGCTATTCAAGAAGCCAATCTGGGTCTCAACCCACAAAACAATGGTGAGGTCATTATCATTTCTGTTCCGATGCTAACCGAAGAGCGCCGCAAAGACTTGAGCAAAAAGGCACATGCCGAAGGTGAGCACGCTAAGGTTGGTATCCGCAATGCCCGCAAAGACGCTATGGAATTCGTGAAACAAGCGCAAAAAGACGGTTTACCTGAGGACGAAGCAAAGATGGGTGAAACTAAAATCCAGGACTTGACTGACAGATACAACCGTCGTGTTGACGAGATTGTAGCAGCCAAAGACAAGGATATCATGACGATCTAGTCCGGAAAGCAATATTCTCGATTATAAGACTTCTTTTGCCTACTTTTACGTCAATGTAGCATGAACCTCATTGATGCAACCATACTGCTTTTAATCGCGCTCTCCTGCATCCCGTTGGTGATTTTGTGCGTCGAGATCAATCGTCACTACGGCAAAAAAGCAGCAGCCATCACTCTATTTGCGTTTATTCTTTTTTGCATAGGTGGAATGTATTTTTTAGAGACGTTTAGACTCCTAATTGTACTTATTTTTCCTATTCTATTCTTCGCCATACTATTTATTAAGAATCGAAAAAAGCCTGATATAAAGACACTCGATTCCGAAAAATCATCGCAATAGAACTATCCGAAGGAAGGCCCAGCAAGTTGTAACGCCAATTGATCTTCCAACGTTTCTCGCTTTCTGATAAGATAATCCTTTCCTTCGTGAATCATGACTTCCGCAGGTCGACAACGTGAATTGTAATTCGATGCCATGGACATGCCGTATGCTCCGGCGTTAGCGAAACACAATAAATCGCCTTCGCGCACTTCATTCAGTTTACGATCCCAACCAAAGGTGTCTGTTTCGCAGATATTTCCAACAACGGTATAAATTCGTTGACGTCCGTTAGGGTGGCTGATATTGACAATATGATGGTAGGCACCGTACAACATAGGGCGAATCAAATGGTTGAGCCCAGTATCGATGCCCACAAACATGGCAGATGTAGTTTGCTTAAGTGTAGTTACACGCGCTAAAAAATTTCCCGATTCACTCACCAAAAATTTACCTGGCTCAAACCACAATTCCAATTCGCGACCATAACGCTGGCAAAATGCCTTGAATCTATCACACAGTTGCACGCCCAATTCCTGCACATCAGTGCTGTAGTCATCCGGTTTGTATGGTACTTTAAATCCACTGCCAAAATCAAGCAATTCAAGGTCGGGAAAGGCCTTCGCGTATTCAAACAGGATATCGGCTGCTCGCAAAAAAACATCGACATCTAAAATGTCGCTGCCGGTATGCATATGCAAACCTGATACACGCAATCCATGATGTTTGACAATGCGTTCCACATGTCGCATTTGATGAATGCTAATTCCAAACTTAGAATCAATGTGACCTGTTGAGATATGTAAATGTCCACCACCCATAACATGTGGATTGATGCGAATACAAATTGGTACTTCACCACCGTATCTTTCTCCGAAATACTCCAGAATGCTAATGTTATCGATGTTGATGTATGCTCCTTCATCAACCGCTGCCGCGACCTCCTCCATACTCACGCTGTTGGGCGTATAAATGATCTGATCGCCACGAAAGCCAGCCATTTTACCCAAACGCACCTCCTCGATCGAAACGGTATCCAAACAAATGCCTTGAGAATGCATCAAACGCAATACCGCAAGATTCGTATTGGCCTTACAAGCATAATTGATGCGATGTTGCACCCCCTGTAATGCACCTCGAAGCAATTGGATCTTCTCCTGAATGATCGCCGTATCGTAAATATAAAGTGGTGTGCCATATTGCCCGGCAAGCGCAGTTAGGTGTTCGTGATCGTGAATGCGCATATTGAATAGGATTGAAGTATGGGGGCAATTTCCGACAGAAAGGATCAAAAAAAGGCTTTTTACGACCCAAATCGCATTCTTAATCACGCAACCAATTCATTTCAAGCGAATTATGTGGTCACCCCAAGAATTCAAGATGCAAAAGCATAATCTTCATTTAACACGTCAAACGTGTCAGTTTTTTATGTAATTTACGCTCGTTTGATACTTTAACTAAACAAAATTTACGAATGAAGAAAATCTTTACGGTTCTAGCAGCAATTGCATTGGCTGTTTCGAATGGTCAAGCTCAGAGAAATTGTGGTTCTATGGAGCACCTTCAGCAAATGTCAAATGATCCACAGGTAGTTGAACGTCGCACGCAAATTGAAGCATTCACTGAAGAATGGGTACGCAACAATGGTGGTGATCGCGCATTGGTAACCATACCTGTTGTGGTTCACGTCGTTTATAATACTGCGACGGAGAACATCAGCGACGCACAAATCCAATCGCAAATTACAGTACTCAACGCCGACTTCCGTAAACTCAATTCTGACGCTTCTCTTGTGCCTTCAGCGTTTTCAAGTCTAGCGGCTGATGCCAATATCGAATTCTGTCTGGCTTCTACAGACCCAACTGGGGCATCTACCACTGGTATTACACGTACATCAACTACATCAACTTCTTTCAGCACCAACGATGGTGTGAAGTTCAGTTCTTCTGGTGGTAAAAATGCATGGGACGCTACAAAATACCTCAACATCTGGGTATGCGACATCTCCGGTGGAATCTTAGGGTATGCCCAATTCCCAGGCGGTAGCGCTAGCACTGACGGTGTAGTAATCGATTACCAATATTTCGGTACCATGGGCACTGCTACGGCTCCTTTCAACAAAGGCCGCACCGCAACGCATGAGGTTGGTCACTGGTTGAACCTTTACCACATCTGGGGTGACGATGGTACTGGTTGCACCGGTTCTGACTTGGTGAGCGACACTCCAAACCAAGCCGACGAAAACTATGGCTGTCCAACATTCCCACAAGTAAGCTGCAGCAATGGCGCTAATGGTGACATGTTCATGAACTACATGGACTACACCGATGACGCTTGTATGTATATGTTCTCTACAGGTCAAGCTTCTCGCATGCAGGCCTTGTTTGCTACAGGTGGTGCACGTGCAAGCCTGTTGACCAGCAACGGTTGCGGTGCTCCAAATCCTAATCTTTGCAATGCTCCATCCACCCCAACGGCTTCAGGAATTTCACAAACCGGTGCGACACTTTCGTGGTCTGCAGTGAGTGGCGCTGTGAGCTACAACTTCCAATACAAATTAGCTTCTGCCGCTACCTATACAACAGTTAACACAACCGCAACATCCTATGTGTTGACGGGTTTGACTGCAGGTACAGCTTATAATGCACGTGTTCAAACCGTTTGTAGTGCTGGTAATAGCGTTGATTCAGGTGTAGCGTCATTTACAACGACTAGCACAACACCAACGTGTACCGATAACTATGAGTCCAACAACACATCTGGAACTGCTAAAACCATCGCAGTAAATGCTAACTTGACCGCTCGCATTGGTACATCAACAGATAAAGACTGGTTCAAATTTGCTAATACCACAACCAACAGAAACATTCGTATCGACTTGACTGGTTTGCCTGCTGATTACGACGTGCGTTTGTACAACCCAAGCGGAACGCAAATCGGAATTTCACAAAACGGTAGTACCACCAACGAGGTGATCATCTACAACACAACTGTCGTTGGTACATACAAAATCCAAGTGTACGGATACAACGGAGCGTTCAACTCAACCGCTTGTTACACCTTCCGTGCAAGCATCAGCGCCTCGTCATTCCGCGAAGGCGAAGAAGTTGAAGTTGAACCAATGGTGATCGAAGATCAACAAGCCATTGCCATTACATCAGCATTCCCTAATCCAACTTCGGAAAAATTGAATCTTCAATTCACAACAGCTGAAAATGCAAATACCACTATCCAAGTGATTGATATCACTGGTCGTGTGATCATGAGCAACAACTATTCTGCTATTGAAGGTTTAAATACTGTGGTGCTTGATTTCGCTCCATTGGCGACAGGGTACTACACCGTAATGCTCACAGACGGCACAAATCGCTCCACAAAAATGGTGGTAAAACAATAACCGAACATTCATTCGGTAATGAAAAAGCCATCCTTCGGGATGGCTTTTTTTTGTTTCAATGTGGTAGATCGCTGCGCTCAGTAAAGCGGCTTCAGACGTCAGTGGAGTTTTGCGACCGCAGAGACGCCATTCTTTCACCGCAGAGTCGCAAAGGCGCAAAGACAAGTAGTGAACGCAGTTGTGGCAATCGCAGTCGCAAATTGAATGCAACGGATTGTTGTTGGACTACAGACCGATACGGGGTTTTTTGACCGCAGAGGCGCAGAGATGCAGAGGCAAATAGAAAGCATAGATATTACGATTATCACCTGATATTACGCGTTGACAAAGCTCAATTATTGCGCTCACTTTATGCTCTCTGCGGTTAAAAAATGAGCGCCGCGAATCGCTCTGCATCTCTGCGCTTAATTAATGAGCAACTCGAATCGCTCTGCGTCTCTGCGCCTCTGCGGTCAAAAAAAGAACGAAGCAAATCTGCGCTTAATTCATGAGCATCGCGAATCTCTCCACCTCTCAGCGCCTTTGCGGTCAAAAAAAGAACGAAGTAAATCTGCGCTTAATTCATGAGCATCGCGAATCACTCTGCGTCTCTGCGCCTCTGCGGTTAATGAATGAGCGCCGCGAATCTCTCTGCGTCTCTGCGGTAAAAAAACGAGCACCACGAATTACTCATCCATATCAACTATCTTTGATTTCTTCAAACCCCTATGCCCCTTCTCGATACCGAACATAAAGTCAAAATCGACGTCAAACTCACTCCAGTAAATGATGGACAGGTAACAGTGCATTGCGTATACAAAGCGGGCGACGAGGGCGTTCTGATTAGGATCTGGAAAAGCACTTTTTTACGAGCAGTTGGGTCTCTTGCCTCAGCTTCCTTAGTGCATGCGGAAGGAATAACGCTTTATCCGCATTGGCTGGTTCTTCAACCTTTCGAAACACATGTTTTTACTCTGATCTTTACTCCTCTTCCCAAGGATGTTTTGGTCTTTGACCTCATAGAAGAAATCCCACAAGAAGGTGGATTCGTTGTACGCAATATCCAACGCAATTCGAGCGATGTCTATCGTGTACATTTGGATTGAAAGATCTGGAGGTATTCTTTTTTGACACCTCGCCGCATCTAAAGGCTATTATTAGCGCAATTCAAACAACAATTTTCCGAGGCGATAGACGTCTTCAAACGTATTGTACATCGGTACAGGTGCGACACGAATTACGTTGGGTTCACGCCAGTCTACTACTGCTCCTTTTGATGCTAGTGCTTTTACAAAACTCCGGTCCTTGCCGGGCAAGACTACACTCAACTGACATCCACGTGACTTCGGATCTGAAGGTGTCAAGACTTGTAAATCCCAACCACTCTCCGCTCTTACTGTATTCAACACCTCATCCAAAAATGCTGTTAGCTTCTCGCTTTTGGCCCTTAACGTGGACATGCCTACGCGATCAAAAAGTTCCAAGGCCACGCGGTGCACAGCCATACTCATAATAGGTGCATTGCTCAATTGCCAAGCCTCTGCCGTTGGAATCGGAACAAATCCATTTTTCATTTGAAAGCGTGTGGACTTATCATGACCCCACCAACCTGCCAAGCGAATCAAGTCCGGGCGACGGGCATGGTCCTCATGAATAAATGCTCCTGCAACTCCTCCTGGTCCACTATTCAAATATTTATAGCTGCACCAACACGCAAAATCTACCTTCCAATCGTGTAATGCCAAAACTGCATTGCCCGCGGCATGCGCCAAATCAAAACCTGCATATGCGCCTACAGCATGTGCCGCTGCCGCAATGCGCTGCATATCGAACAATTGACCAGTGAAATAATTCACTCCTCCAAAACACACCAAAGCCAATTCATCACCCATGGATGCGATGGCTGCTTCAATATCTTCTGTTTTATGATACGTACAGCCAGCAGAATAAGGCAACTCAACGAGCACATCATCTGGATTCAACCCATGCAATTTGGCATGTGACTCGAAAGCATATTGGTCGGAAGGAAATGGCTTCTGTTCAAATAATATTTTGATACGCTTGCCACTCGGGCGATAAAACGTCGTTAACAGCAAATGTAGATTGACTGTCAATTGATTCATCACTACTACCTCATGCGGCAACGCTCCTACCAACCGCGCAGCTGGTTCCGCGAATTGCTCATGATAACTGAACCATGGTCGACGTGATTCCATATGGCCTTCTACACCAAACTTCGCCCAATCGTCGCACTCTTCCATCAATGCCTGGCGTACAGCCTTGGGCTGCAACCCCAACGAATTGCCTGTGAAATACAATACAGGCCGACCCTCATGCTCCGGAAAACAATAAGCATCGCGCAGTTCGCGTAGTTCGTCAGCCGCATCCATTGCCTGCGCAGCCGCTTGAAGTTGATCAAATGTCATCATGGGCGCAATGTTCGGCATAAAAATGTCAACAGTTGACAGATAGTTCTCATTTTTTTTATGGAATTGCGGAAGTTTGTAGCGCAATACCTGTTGCCAACCGAAATGCCATGAGCAAAGTTAAAACAGCCTTTTTTTGTCAGAACTGCGGTACTCAAGCTGCCAAGTATTTGGGAAAATGCCCATCGTGCGGGGAATGGAACACTTTTGTGGAAGAGGTCGTCCAAAAAAAATCTTCCGTCACCTCGGGAAACCGCAAAAAAAATGCACCCCAACTCATCCATGATCTTGAAACACAAGTGCTGCCGCGCATCGATGTGCTCG
>JBDKJN010000167.1:0-7913 GCA_039796595.1 Bacteroidota bacterium | reverse complement strand
GAGGTCGATCGTTGATTGCTGTTTGAACTCCGATCATAATAGCCGTCTCTTGGGTTCGCCATTGATGCACCAAAGCTTGTGATGCGGGGCCGCTTATAGCAAAACTTCCGAGGGTATTGGCATCGCGTGTAATATCCATGAATCCATCTTGGCTTTGCGCCCATTTCAAAAGTATCCAGGGGCGACGTTGAAGGACATTACAGAGAAATCGCTCGTTGAGCTTTTTGCATGCTTCTTCTTGAATTGGGCCTATGACCTCAATTCCACTTTTGAATAAGCGATCAAGTCCTCGACCAGATACAAGGCTAAATGGATCTTGCATGCCATATACCACCCGAGGAATACCGCTTTGAATGATGAGATCGGAACAAGGTGGCGTTTTACCAAAATGACTACAAGGCTCAAGATTGATGTAAATTGTGGATTGTCGGAGCAACGATTTGTCTGCCACGGAGGCAATCGCATTGACCTCGGCATGAGGGCCCCCATATTCTTCATGATAGCCTTCACCAATAATGTGATCGTTGGCTACAACGACGGCGCCTACCAACGGATTGGTTCGGGTACGGCCAAGTCCATGGCGGGCCAGCTCAATACAACGTTGCATGTAATGCTCGTGCGACATGACGCGAAGTTAGATCGGAGTCCACGTAATACGCAAACAATGGGGAAGGTGTGCGGTAATGGTTGGCGAATCGGTTATCGATTTCGGGACTGAATTCGTGATAGTGTAGAAGGTTAAGAGATTTATGTTGTTGAAAATCAATTACGTGTCTCGTTTTGGCTAAAACTGCTACTATCTTTTAACAGGAATTAAGAAAAAAAAGGTACTTTGTATTGCATAGAACATGACAATGGATATATCTTTGCCATGTCAATAAGAAGACAAATACACTTTTACCATGAAAACAACATTTCTTAAATCACTCGCTATTGTAGCTGTCACAGCGAGTTTTTATGCCGTCACAGTAGCCTTTACCACTGTGAGTAACAAGAACAGCCCAAGGTTTGAACAGTCGGATGCCTTTCGAGCACAGCCTGCTACCATCGAACAATGGGTGACACGAAAATTGGGTTTTCCAAAAATGCTCGATCGATCCGAGGAGAATGTCCCGGTGATGATCCGTCTGCATGTCGATCATCAGGGACGGGTGGATGTATTGAATTGCCAGGCTGATTGGCCCGAATTGGAAGAATACATTACTTTTCAACTCAATGGCATACAAGCCAGTATTGACCAAAGTCAATTCGATCGCGATTTCGAAATAAAAATCAATTTTCGCCACATGTAATCCATTAAGTAACGGACAAAAAAAATCGAACAATCATGGATATAGAAAACGCAAAAGCGCAGATGCGAAAAGGGGTGCTGGAATTTTGTATTCTAGGTGTCCTACAGCGAGGTGAGGCCTATCCAAGCGATATTATCGTGGCTTTGAAAGAGGCCGAGCTCATTGTTGTGGAGGGTACATTGTATCCTTTGCTCACGCGACTTAAGAATGATGGATTATTAAATTACCGCTGGGAAGAAAGCACAAGCGGCCCCCCTCGAAAGTATTATTCCATTACCGAAGAAGGCAAACAATTTTTGATTGAACTTCAGAAAACATGGGACGCATTGTCTTATGCTGTCACAAAAACCCAACAACCTCAATAACCAAAGCCATGAATAGAACCATTTCAATTAATTTAGGAGGAAGTGTCTTCAATATTGAAGAGCTGGCCTTTGATCGATTAAAGTCTTACCTGAATGAAATCAAATCCAATTTGGAAGAACCAGAATTGGTGGAAGAGGTTATGACGGATATTGAATTGCGCATTGCTGAACTCTTTAAGGAGCGTATGAGTGCGGTGAAAAATGTTGTCATTCCGGAAGATGTGGAATACATCGTTCAAGTCATGGGCCGTCCAGAAGATTATGGATCGGGCAACAAACAACAGACTTCAGATGCTAAGGGCCATCATAGGGAAGGTCAGCGCAATGAAACATCGCGCAATAAGAACCGCAGGGTTTTCCGTGATAGCGAAGATGCTATCATTGGTGGAGTGTGCTCAGGCTTGAGTCATTACTTCGGCTGGGATCCTATCATTTTACGAATTTTCGGTGTATTAATTGGCCTTGTTTCATTTGGCACTGCTGCATTGGGTTATATGATTATTTGGGCTTTGATTCCTGAGGCCCGTACTACACCTGAGAAATTGCAGATGCGGGGTGAGCCGGTGAACATCGAAAACATAAGTCGTTTTGTAAACGAAGAGGCGGCCAAGGCTTCTCAGAATATCAATAAGGCCAGTCGCAAATTCAGTGCATCGACGACAAAGGCAGTTCAGGGTGCAGGATCTGTTTTAGGCAAGTTGATCGGGTTGTTGCTGTGTTTAATAGGGCTTGGCTTGTTGTTCGGATTGATGGCGGCTTTGACAGCTGCCGACGCAGAAGCTTTTGGTTATAGTTACGACTTTTTTAGTACACGTATTTGGGACGATCCTTCCATGGGGTGGTGGATCATGTTGTCCATTGTTTTGGTACTCGGTGCTCCAGCTCTCGGAATGTTATATCTCGGTTTGCGGTTAATTATTAATGCGAGCAAGCGGATACCTTTCCTTGGTGCATCTTTGATTGGATTGTTTATTGTTGGTGTTGTTTTGGCCTTTTGGTGCGGAACCAGGGTGGTAAGTGAGTTTTCACGACATGCTGAATTCAAAACAGAATTGACCTTGCCGCAACAGGAAGTTGGCGATACGCTTTATCTAAAGGCTATTCCAAATGATTACTTCAAAGGTCGAAATGAGAACCACAGATCAATCACTGATTTGGTAAAGGAAGTTGGTGATAGTATTTATTATGGCGAACCAATTTTCATGCATTTTGAGTCAACGGATGAACCCAATTATAAAGTGCGCATCATTCAAAACAGTGAAGGAAAAAATTTAAATGAAGCAGGAGAACTCGCCAATCATGTACATTACGATTATATTCTTCGTGGCAATGAATTGTCTGTTGCGACCGTTTTTAGCACGCCTTTAATGGACAAGTATCGTGGTCAAAACGTGCAAATTACTTTGTTCATTCCACAGGGTAAAAAGGTACACATCGGACAAGGCCTATCTTGGTTATCGTGGATTGATGAAGAGGATGAGAACAAGGTGTTCACAATGTGCAATGAGGGTTTGAAACTAAAATGTCGTGAATCAGAAATGGATTCAGATGAAAAGGAAAATGAGAAAGACACGATATCAGAAGATGATATATAACAGCGTCACGCGCTTATGTAAAAGACCGTTTCCTTAAGGGAGCGGTTTTTTATTTTTTGTGTGTATCGAAAGTTAAGGATTGTGAGAGGCCAAGGAGTTGTCCCTGCTGTTGCATGTATCCGAATGCTTCGTCGTATTCATTTCCGATGATCCCATCCAAAATAGCGTCTTTGATGGCATTTTTGATGACACCGACCTCTCGACAGGGTTCAAGACCAAAATAGGCCATGATCAATTCTCCGCTAACGGGCGGTTGAAAATTGCGGACATGGTCCTTCTTTTCAACTTCCTCCAATTTGATTTTGACCAATTCATAATTGGCCAAATATTTTTTCACTTTTGCTTCGTTTTTGGAAGTGATATCCGCTTTGCAAAGCAGCATCAAATCATCGATATCATCACCGGCCTCAAAAAGTAATCGACGAATAGCACTGTCACTTATTTCTTCTTTCGTTAATGCAATCGGTCGCAAATGCAGTTGTACTAGTTTTTGTACATACTTCATTTTATCGTCCAGAGGCAGTTTTAATCGCGCAAAGATTTTTGGAACCATGCGCGCACCTAATTCTTCGTGGCCATGAAAGGTCCAGCCATTGCCTTCTTCAAAACGTTTGGTTGCTGGCTTGGCGATGTCGTGTAACACTGCCGACCATCTCAGCCATAGATCATCCGTGGTTTGACATAGGTTGTCCAGAACCTGTATGGTATGATAGAAGTTGTCTTTATGGGCCAAACCATTTCGCTTTTCCACTCCATGTAATTTCACCATTTCTGGAAAGAACTGATGGAGCAACTTGAGGTCAAACATTAGCTTGAATCCAATCGAAGGCTTTGTGCAACACATGATTTTGTTGAGCTCCACATGGATACGTTCCATGCTCACTATTTTCAGGCGTTCGGCGTTTCGGCCGATTGCTTCTTTGCTGGTGTCGTCGATGCGAAAACCCAGTTGATTGGCAAATCGCACAGCCCTCATCATGCGAAGTGGGTCGTCACTATACGTTGTATCGGGATCAAGCGGCGTGCGCAATAATTTATTTTCCAGGTCTTGCAAACCTTGAAATGGATCAACCAAGGTGCCGAAAGCTTGCGGCATTAGGTTGATGGCCAGCGCATTGATAGTAAAATCCCGGCGGCATTGATCGTCTTGGATACTGCCCGTCGAAACATTCGGTTTACGAGAGTCTGGATTATAGCTTTCTTTGCGGGCGCCAACGAATTCAAGATCAAGTCCTTGGTATCTGAAATGTGCTGTGCCGTAGGTTTTGAAATAGTCTACCTTTTTGATTCCTAACCGTTGGGCAACTCTCTTGGCCAATTCGATGCCGTCGCCAGTGGTCACAAAGTCAATATCTGTAACAGGACGTTTAAGGAAGAGGTCGCGTACATATCCGCCGATCACATAGGCTTCGCTCCCCAAGGAGAGGGCCTCTTCTCCAATGATGGAGAAAAAAGGTGCCTTGAGATGAGAGCCGATATTCATGGAGTTGTCGATCAAAAAAACGGGTGCAAAGGAACGAAATACTAGGCCATCTCAAAACCTTAATTTTTGGAAGAAGTAAAGACATTGGGCCAAAAATGGTTCAGATACTAATTTCTTTTGGGAAAGGCGAATTTCTAACGTACATTTGCAGCCCTGAAAAAGAAACCATTGCATTGGTTTTTGACGAAGGATCGCATAATAATCACTAAAAAAAGTATTGGCATGTACCTTACAAAAGAAAAAAAACAAGAGTTTTTCACCAAATTCGGTAAATCAGAAAAGGATACCGGTTCAGCAGAAGCGCAAATCGCTTTGTTTACATTCCGCATCAGTCACTTGACTGAGCACTTGAAAGTCAACAAAAAAGACTTCGGCACCCAACGTTCATTGATCAAGTTGGTAGGTAAGCGCAGAAGTTTGTTGGACTACCTTCACAAGAATGACATCACACGTTACAGAGCAATAGTAAAAGAACTTGACCTCCGTAAATAAAAGGTATTACTAGCAAATGCTAGGAGCAAAGGGCAATTCACGTGATTGCCTTTTTGTGTTTTATTATCGCTATACATTTTAATAGTTTCGAAACAAATGAATTACGAATTAGTTACGAAGACAGTTGACCTGGGAGATGGTCGTCCAATTACCATAGAAACCGGTAAATTGGCCAAACAAGCCCATGGATCAGTTGTTGTTCGACAAGGGGATACGATGCTCCTTGCAGCTGTTGTAGCTGCAGAAGAGGCAAAGGAGGGCGTAGACTTCTTACCACTTACGGTAGAATACCGTGAGAAATATGCTGCCGCGGGTCGTTTCCCAGGCGGTTATTTCAAACGTGAGGCCCGTCCTTACGATGACGAGATTTTAGTGGCTCGCTTGATTGATAGAGCGCTACGTCCAATGTTTCCGGATGATTTCCACGCTGACGTGCAAGTTGTAGTTAACTTGATCAGTGCTGACAAAGAAAATATGTCAGATAGCTTGGCGGGCCTTGCGGCATCTGCTGCATTGGCATGTTCTGATATCCCATTCAATGGTCCGATCAGTGAAGTGCGTGTTGCACGCATCGATGGTAAGTTCGTTATCAATCCAACATGGTCTGATTTGACCCGTGCGGATTTGGAACTTATGGTTGCAGGCAGCTCAGACAGCATTGTTATGGTGGAAGGAGAAATGCTTGAAGTAAGTGAGGATGAAATGATCCAGGCTTTGGAAGTTGCACACGCAGCTATCAAACTTCAAGTGCAGGCTCAGGTGGACATGGCTGCTCAGGTGAGCAAAGCCGCTGTTAAACGTTCATACGATCACGAACCTAAAAACGATGAATTGAAAAAGTCGATTTGGGATGAGTGTTATGCAAAATATTATGAAGCTGCAAAAAAGCCAAGCGGAAAGAAAGAGCGTGGTGCAGCTTTCGCTACAATTGAAGAAGAGTTCAATGCTCGCTTCACCGACGAAGAAAAAGCAGCCAATAAGTTTTTGTTGCATAAATTCCATCACGATTGTGTGAAGGATGCAATGCGAAATATGATCCTTGAAGAAGGTTTACGTTTGGATGGTCGTTCAACTACTGAGATCCGTCCGATTTGGTCAGAAATTGATTATTTGCCAGGCACACACGGTTCAAGTGTTTTCACTCGTGGAGAAACGCAGAGTTTGACTACGTTGACATTGGGAACCAAGCTGGATCAACAAATGATTGATAGCGCGGTAATGCCACGCGAAGATCGTTTCTTGTTGCATTATAATTTCCCACCTTATTCAACTGGCGAAGCACGCCCAATACGTGCAACAAGTCGTCGCGAAATTGGACACGGAAACTTAGCATTGCGAGCATTAAAACCAGTTATTCCAGATGCTGCAGCTTGTCCTTATACGATCCGTATCGTAAGTGATATTTTGGAATCGAATGGTTCATCTTCAATGGCAACTGTTTGTGCAGGTACATTGGCATTGATGGACGGTGGAGTTCAAATCAAAGCACCTGTTTCTGGTATTGCAATGGGTTTGATCACCAACAGTGACAATTCGAAATACGCTATCCTATCTGACATCCTTGGTGATGAAGATCACTTGGGAGATATGGACTTCAAGGTTACTGGAACAGCGAATGGTATCACTGCTTGTCAGATGGATATCAAGATCAAAGGGTTGAGCATGAAAATGGTGAAGGATGCTTTGGAACAAGCCAAGGCAGGCCGTTTGCACATTTTGGGTGAGATGATGAAAACCATCGAAAAACCAAATGCAGATTACAAACCGCACGCTCCACGCATCGTTTCTTTCGAGATTCCAACAGATACTATTGGTGCGGTAATTGGCCCAGGCGGAAAAGTGATTCAAGAGATCCAAAAAACAACGGGCGCTGTCATCACTATTTCTGAGGTGAACAATAAGGGTGTGGTGGAAGTAGCTGCAACCAATAAAGAAGCTTTGGACAGCGCTGTGAAGAGTGTGAAGAATATTGCCTTCCCTGCCCAGATTGAGGTTGGTGAAATCTACGAAGGTGTAGTGAAGAACATTCAGGCATTTGGTGCATTCGTTGAAATATTGCCTAAACAAGATGCGTTGTTGCACGTGAGTGAAATCGCATGGTCTCGTGTAGAGAACGTTCGAGATGTACTCAAAGAGGGTGACCGCTTGGAGGTAAAGGTGATCGGCAAAGATCCAAAGAATGGCAAATACAAACTTTCTCGCAAAGTTTTGTTGCCCAAGCCAGAGGCTGCTGCCAACTAATGAACGCCTGATTTCAGGTTGATGTTTTAATTAAGTAGAAAGCATGAGACAGTTAAAAATAACGAAACAGGTTACCAACCGCGAAACGGCATCGTTGGATAAGTACCTCCAGGAAATTGGTCGTGTCGATTTGATCACGGCTGAGGAAGAGGTAGAATTGGCAAAACGCATCAAAGCAGGCGATCAGGTTGCCCTTGAGAAGTTGACCAAAGCCAACCTGCGTTTTGTGGTGTCTGTTTCTAAACAATACCAGAACCAAGGGTTGTCGTTGCCTGACTTGATCAACGAGGGTAACCTCGGTCTTATTAAGGCTGCACAACGCTTTGATGAAACCCGCGGATTTAAGTTTATCTCCTATGCGGTGTGGTGGATTCGTCAATCGATTCTTCAGGCTTTGGCAGAACAATCACGTATTGTACGTTTACCATTAAATAAAATTGGTTCT
>JBDKJN010000166.1:0-8527 GCA_039796595.1 Bacteroidota bacterium | reverse complement strand
ATTCCAGCGGTCGGAGCAGGACCTTATCGTTTTCGAGTATGTACTCTTCACTGAAGTTGAAATTCATATATACAATTGTGTTTGATGCATTCTAAATCCATTTTCTCAAGGTCGGCTCATCGTGATATAAAAATCCTTCACGGGTGTAAACCCGCTCACCCGCCGGTGTGGCGTGCAATTCAAAAGCGGTGACACCGTATTTACTTGCTTCCCCGACCAATAAATTCAAAATTTCGCGACAAATCCCTCTCTTCCTGAACTCAGGCGCCGTGTACATATTCATGACATAGCCCCATTTTCCGGATGGATTCTTAAAATTGCCCGGTTGCTCTCGCATCGCAACCGAACCAATGCCTGCGACTTTGTCACCGGATCGCGCAATAAACGAAATGCACGTGTTATTTTCTGTAGCAGCAGCAAAGTATTCTGTTAATTGAATTCTCAATTGCTTAATACTCTCGTCAGTATAGTCGTTGGATAATTCTTTGGCGAACAATAATCGTGACTCGACCAAGTCAGCGGTGTCCCTGACAGTGGCTTTTTGATAGATGATTTGCTCCATTGGTAAGATAGAATAGACAATTTGATGGTTTGCGTCTTTCCTATTGGCCATTCATATTTCATATGCTCATCTTTTGAGAATGTTAAGCCCCTAAGACATGGGCCATATGTACGAAAAGCGAAAAAACGATCTTCGGCCTAAATTAATCGAATAGATCAAAGACGCAAAAGAATATAGGAATGATTAACAAATCTGTCTATCGATGTAACCGAAACCTGATCAATTTGTATCCCATGATCAAGTGTAGCTTCAAAATCGACTTTCTTCAAGGGCGGACAAGTTGTTAAGCTTCTCATTACTAATCTAGAGTTTTTCTTGCTCAGTCCGAAATCTCATGTTGTTTGATTCAATTTTTGGTACTCAATGAATTGAAAACTTCTCCATGTTGCCATATGTACTATTGTTCATATAGTCCATTGAAGATCTGCATGAGCAAATTGTAATCTTATGCTCGCAAGTATCGGTTTGGGCTTGGTGACAGTAATTGTACATGAAAACTGTGAGTATCAACCTTTACTGAACCGAAAAAACCAATAGAGTGTCATTATCTACTAAACCATCTTGCACAAACCTCATTTATTCGTTCGTCTTAACAGCATCATATTTCCAAGTTTATTTCCAATGGAATATGGTCGCTGTGACTCATCCAATTCTCATATGTTCCCAATTCCAAACTTGCAACTTTGTCATACAGGTCTGCTGAAGCAAAGCAATAGTCAATGTGATAAGGTTTTTCTTTGTTGCGGTGCAAGAAAAATGTAGGATGATCTTCTTGGCCATGCTCGACATTAAAGTACTTATGATATACACTGTGAATGCCCCTTTCAGCAAGCCTGTTTACTACGTCCGAATGGTTACCAACTCCGTCTTTTTTGTCCCATATTCTATTACTATTGAAGTCGCCAATTAAAATTGTTGATTTACCAATTAAGTCTTTGTAATGATTTATCGCCAACCAAACTTGTCCAATGTAACGTGCCCGACGATTTTCTTTATTATTCATAGCCCAAACAGCTATGAGTGTAATAGAATGACCATTACCTGTCACTCGAAAGGGAAGTATGTACCGAAACGTAGGATTAAATTCAGACAATAGTTCAAATTTAAAGCCCGAATATGAAAATAGACCTATTCCCTTTTTACCCCCGTCACTATACCAATAAAAATTATCCGGTGATGGTGTAGTTGCGCTAAACTTTAATCTGTCTGGATGCTCACATTCCTGAACTACCAAAATGTCTGGCCTTTGCTGTAAAATGATGTCTGCCTTTTTTCGAAATGCACCTTGACAATTCCAGGTTATTAATTTCATTCTTTGTTTCAAAGTTTGGTTGTCAAACAGGTGTTCAAAGGTGATGTTAAAGGACAATAGCTCTAAATAATAGCGAAAAGTAAAGCAAAAGCTAAGTTACTTTTGAATTCTCAATTCGCCGTCTGCGTTTTTGTGACACATACCACAATATTCGGCCTCATTTCGAGAATTCCCACACCATTTGCAGCCCACGGCAATTCTTCTTTTCACCGTAGAAATTATGAAATACCCGAATATCGGGGTTGTCACTATACATATTAGCATTGCCAGCCAAAAACTGATTTTTCTTCTGTGGCTTTCCTGCCAACACATCAGAACGGTTAATACTAAAGATACTAATGCTATGATTATTTCCATGCCCGCTTCGACTTTCTAATTATATGGATATTCCTTAACCAACCGGAACGCAATCTAATGATTCACACTAAAGTGGCCAAAAAATTTGCTTTGATGATATGGAATGGCATGGTTAGTTTTCTCCGCTCTAACCTCCAAATGCCACATGGCTTTTTCGATGCTATTGGGTTGATTGGTTAAATCTAAAATATTACCAAATCCAAACTCGGCCAATATATCTCTCAACAAAGTGAAGTAATAGCCAAACTTATGAATGTCGAATTCATCTTGCTGCCATCCGAAAATGCTACCAAATCCCCAATACCGATCATTCTTGCCGCTCTCTTTGTTATAGAAGGATTCATCCGCACCCCGAAGTACTTGCTGACAATGCCATACAAAATTGGGACAAATGATGTAAACCACTCCTCCCACTTTTAAAACTCTATTCCAATCCTCAAGAATTTTTAAGAATTCAATCAAGGTGAAATGCTCAATCAAATGCCGGGAAAACACTTCGTCGACAGTGCCTTCACGAAAAGGCAATTCATCTGCTCTACAAACTATATTTACTGTAGGTAAATCTCGTACATCGCATGTTAAATAACCTGGGCGTGGACGCTTACCGCATCCAATTTCAATTTTCAAGTTTCTCTCAGTCATAATTAAATTCAGTGTAGTTCTCAATATTAACTATGGCCATGTACAGCTAATTAGCGATACTCCCTACTCGATACTTTGTCTGAAAAAAAATTATGATTACCCAAAAGCATTTAAACTTTGCTTCTTTCATTCCTTAACTAACAGCACCTCAAAAGCATCGTTCTAAGCATTTGCCATGCACTCTATAACTCTTAATTAGTTCTTGAGAGTTACCCAAAAAATGCCCTGTAATTCATACACCAACGCGATTGTTAATGGAGATGAAAACACCAAAAACACTATTGTTTGCCACCTAAACAAACCAACGAGTGCGCGCCGTTTGAACAACAGAAAAATCAAGGCCGCTGTTGATCCAAGCGATAGAAAAAAGGCTGCCAGAATATTTCCATAATTTTCGTCGTATTCCAAAAATTGGGCTTGGTATAACAATGTCCAAACGACCATTGCTACAACCATTAATGAGATAGGATAAAGGAATTTTATCCGCGTTGAAACTGCCATAGTAGTAACGGCAAAGAAGTGCACATGATCAAACTAAACCAAAGCATTCGCCAGATTATATTTTACTTATATGCACCATAAAAGCTGCATTCTTGCGTTACAAAGAGATACTTTAAAACGTGGCCGTGATCCGATAATTCCGTTCTTCACTACACCTCTTTGAAATCATCGCTTCTGCTGTTTAAGCCGGCCCCGAATGTCAATGCTTTACTATTCAGTTGTCCTTTTCTGAAACGTCGGCATCGCATCGTGTTCATACCTCACTCCATCAATTGTGTAATCGCCCATTACACAACCCCACCCTTCGCCAGACATCGTATATTGTGCCCACATGATCATTTTCATATTCGCCAAGACATAGGGTTTCTGACCCGGAATTAAAATGTGATAGTCATTCCGAATGTCCAATACTCGGTTGATTGCAGTTGACCGTATTTTTCTTTCCCTGTCATACTGGTTGATGCTCGGTGGTACATGCAATTGAAAGGAATCCAAAAGCAAGGACTCGCGGTACGCTTTGACCCAAACAGAATCAAATTCGTCATCACCAAATCCTCTGAAATAAAAGATTTCATTCTCTGTTTCATAGGTCTGTGAGCATTTTGCGCGAAAAGCCTCGCGTTCCTCCGGAGTCCAGCTTGTGTCAAAGCAGCTACTTAAAAACATTGCAAGGAATATAAATACGGCTTTGTGCATGTGTGACTAAAACTACTGAGCAAAACTAAAACCAAACCATTTTCAACTTAAAAGTCCTCCGAATTGTCCCTATCTCAAAATTGGCACCTGAATAAAACTGCTATTGTACCATTTAATTTCCATCGGAACTTCCGCATCCAAAATGGTTTCCTCGCTGACGTCTTTGCCAGTGCCATAGTTGACTTGCCAATTAAAATTTTTATTGATCCCAAATACAACGACAATCCGACTACCAGCTTCCATTTGATTGCAAGTCATATAGTCGTGATTAAATTGAAACGTTTCGATTTTTCCCTCAGTGAGCAGATTTCTTTGGGTCGGATCTTTCGCTAGACTTGCTCGCTGATAATTACTCATCAAATAAAAGTACTTACCGTCTGCTGTTAGCTCATATATCTCAAAAGACACATCCATGTCCTTTTTGTTGATCGATGCTGTAATGGAAGCTTCAATCGGGCCCGCTATTGCAAATGGTTCTTTGACAGGATCACTTACGAACACCAATTGATGTGCACCATGTGAAAAGGTGCTATCGATATATGACTCACCTAACATCATTTCCTCCATTGTCTTTGCGATATCATTGCGAACACGTAGATCCACGGTTTGGCTAATATAACCGGCACCATTGGGTTGAGATGACAAGAGGGAATACTGATCATTTAATTCAGTATTTCCAAAATAGAATTTCAATGTATCGTTACTCATTTGACTCAATGATGGAACGTGCCGCCATTCGTTGGCTCCCATCACTTCGAAATTCACTTTGTCCTTTAAGATTTTGGGCTTCGATTTGCCTTTTAAGGTATAATCGAACCAATCAAAAACGACATCCGTAAATGATAGATAAGCAACACTATCAATACTATAATTTCCCAATTTTTGGAGCGGCATACCCTGTGCACCAGCATGGTCGTAAGGGCCGATGATCATATACAAATTATCCGACTTATTGTATTTATGATATTCATTGTAATAATGCATACAACCAACCTGATCTGCATCCCAATACCCCGTTGTCGTTAAAATAGGAATATTGATCTTACCAAACTCCTCCTGTTGCGGTATCATGGACTGCCAATATTTATCGTATGTTGGATGACTCAACCACCGATCAAAAATAGGATCGGTCTTCCCTTCTATTTCGTCTAAGGAATCAAACCTTCCTCCATGATTATACCACATTGTAAATACACTATCCCACCTGCTCATATTGTCGAATACTTCGTAATCCGTAAGCTTATTATTGCTCACAAACTTGATCCAACTCAACATATACGTCATAAAAATCCCATTGTGCAAAGGGAAATCAATGCCCGGTGCAACAGCTACTTGAGGCACGATGGTCTTAAGTGCGGGATGTAATTTCTTGGCAGCACTCCATTGGCTAAAGCCTAAATAACTTCCACCATACATTCCCACCTGTCCATCGCACCACTTCTGTTTGCTGATCCAGTCGATAATGTGATAGGCATCGTTGGCATCATGCTCGTAAGGATGGAGAGGATCGGGACTCAGTCGCTTCCCCCGTGTGTTTGCCACAATACCCACATAACCTCTTGATACCATCTCTTTGCAGACATCGACATGACTTTCCATAGCATAAATATTGTACAACATCACCGCAGGTAAGGCTTGCTTCACTTCCTTTGATCGCACAACGGTTAATGCGATCTGTGCACCGTCAGGCATGCGCACAAGGATACTATCCTCAACTATATATAAATCTTCGTTCATGCCATTCATGGTCTCCTTTGCCAACGCAACAGTTGATCCGTAACACAGTGCCGAGCAATAGGTGCGACACAATTCTATCCCTTCATCGAGATCCAGCTGCTCTTTCTTTGCATACTTCGCCTTTAATTTTTCAAGTTTAGCTTTTAAATCGGCCACATCTTTATCATAATAAGCTGCCGCCATTGTTTTGCCCTCAGAGCTCAAGGCATTGTATTCCGTCTTGAATGTTGACTTAAACATGCGATCAAAGGTGAGGGGTTGTGGATCCTTTAACATCGTCAGGCTATAGGTTCGGAAGACAAAACCCAAAGCTTTTGTATTCACCGTATCTCCAAAAGAAACTTGTGCCAATTGCGTTAATGTCTGACTTACCTTGTTGTATTGCTGAGCCACGACCTGAAGACGAAACAAATCATCATAATAATTCGGCTTGGTTGAAACCTCATAAGCCGCGATGACCTGCTCCGCCAAAACAACTATGTTCTTTTTGAAAGCGATGCTATCCGTATAATTTTCTTTAGCAAAAAATAATTTTTGCGAAAAACTGGTCTTGGCAGCAAGACCTAGCGTTATGAGCATAATTGCCTTTTTTATCATTCGTTTGTTTTCAGATTTGATGCGTTTACTTAATTCTTTTGTACTTCTATGCAGAGGTTCTGTTAAAGTCCATAATTGCCTCTAATTTGGATTGTTTTACAGATTGCGACGAAAATACAATATCAAACTCTTGGGTAATAAAGTCGTCGGGCACCAACATTTCCTTTTTAATTAACATAACACTTCTCTTCTTCAACCTAACGTTGTAAAGGGGCAAAAAATGTTCGTTGCATGCGTAAACCATTTCGGTGCATGACAAATTTCCGTAATCCGAAAAATCGAATTTAAAGTCATATGGCTTACCAATGTTTTGCAGTGCCTTGGCATATATGCTTATGAAGTCTGTGGTCAGATCAACATCAGGTTCTATTCGTTTATTTCTTCTGAGAATGACCAAATAGTCGCATTTACAAAAGCTAATGATGTCCTCAGTAAAAACTCCCTTTGCCATGGCATGAATAGCCACTTGTTTGCCTTCGTAGAAGAAACTCTCATAACCTGGAGAAATCTGCACGTCAGACTTTTTGGTTTCGCCCAAAAACAGTCCAGCATGACTAAAAAAGCCTGGAATAAACGCGCCATCCAAATAATTGCTGTAGCCACGAATAAGGATGTCGCCAGGTTCGATAAGGTCTATCGTCTTTCGCACCTCTGAGCCTTTTACTTTATAACTACCGGGGTCGTACAATAGGAAAAAGGGATATTTAAAAACTTTGATGTCACCGAAAAAGGTAAGGAAGCGATTTCTGATTCGTGAGAAGATATTCATCTGTTATGTGATCCGTGGTTTGTGAATTTCAGTACCAAGAGAACTGGAGCGAATATATGCAACTCTTCTCCGATCTTTCAATTCTTCTAGACGCTCTGCAATTTTACGTTTGTCGGAATCTCACCGCTACGCCTGACAAAAAAAGCAGACCTACAAAACCTGAAGATAGGATCGCCTATTGCACAGACAATGAGCTCGTTTGACTATCTTTGCCGCCTTATTTAAATCAACACAAAATGCAAATCAGCAACGAAAAAGTAGCTGCGATTCACTACACATTGACCGACAACAATGGCACTGTACTGGACTCAAGCGAAGGAAAAGACCCATTGTATTATCTACACGGCTTCGGAAACCTCATCCCAGGTATGGAAGAAGGCCTTGAAGGGAAAATAGTGGGTGATAAATTTGAAATTAAAGTTAGTCCTGAGAAAGGCTATGGACTACGTGATGAAGCGGCTATACAACAAGTTCCGATCGCCTCTTTTGGTGGTGCTGACGTACGTGTAGGAAGTCAATTCCGAGCCGGCAACGAACATGGTCAATATATAGTGACTGTAACTGAGGTGAATGCCGATATGGTTACTGTTGATGCCAACCATCCTTTGGCTGGTGTTGAGCTTAACTTTAAAGTTGAGGTTATGGAAGTTCGCGAGGCTTCGTCGGACGAAATAGCTCACGGGCATGTACATGGCCCTCATGGCGTACACTAAGACAATCACCAATTCAGTATTTAAAGGCTGAATTTGAATGAAAAATAGGAAGGGCAACCCAATGGGTTGCCCTTCATCTTTATATTCAATCTATACGACCATCGGAAATGGCAATCGAATAGTATCATCCTCCTTTCACTAACGATCTGTGTCTCTTTCCTTTCTGCTTTCTAATGAATTTAAAAAACCAGTCACTAAATGATTCAATGAAACTTGGTGTCTCTTTGAGTTAATTCAAAGTTTTGTGATTTTTGTACTTTTAGGTTGGCACTTTTATCTTCTCAGGTATGAATAAGAATATCCCAAATGCGTGACTCCTCACCTGTCGTATGATCAAATATTCATAACTTTCTTCCCAGGCCACTGTTAAGCCTGTTGTTGTTCTCTGGCTCTATTCAAAACTTTTTCCCGTTTGAACACTTTCTCCATGTTCAACTGAGCTCATCAAATTCAAAGCAATTAAAGCAATACCATTGTCTGGATATTCGGTACGTACTTGTTCGTAAAACGCTCTGGCTTTTGCTCCTTGTCCGATCTGACCATAACAAAAAGCAATATTGCACAAACCCATCTCTCGATAGGTCATTTTTGAAGAACTCAAAAGTGTCAGGTAACGATATTTGTCCACCCAACTGTACTTT
>JBDKJN010000165.1:0-6657 GCA_039796595.1 Bacteroidota bacterium | reverse complement strand
TATTCGCTTTGGAGTCCAGGACATGCTGAATCAAGATACTATTCTTTTGCAGGATGCCAATATGGATGGTGAGCTGAGCAAGGAAAATGATCAACGCTTGCGATATTTTAATCGCGGAACATATTTTACATTGTCCTTTATGTACAAGTTCCGTGAGAAGTAGTTCTTCTGCTGAAGCTTACAGCTAGGATACGTGGCCTTGAGTAAATTGTTAAACCACAATGACACACAAGTCGTCGAATTCAAGAGTATCAGAATTTAGCATCAAGCTTGGAACTACTCTTCGTTGTATGAATGTTCAATCTTTTACGCCCGGTTAAACCGGGCTTTTTTTGTTTCATAACATTGCGGTAATATCTTTTTTCAGGCTTGGTAACGATCAAATAATTGTGGATTAATGACCACGTAATTTCTTGATATCAATTTTGCGGCATAGAAACAAATTAATGCTTCATGAAAAAGATTTTATTCATTTTTGCTTTTGTGTTGAGCTCCCTACTGGCAGATGCTCAAATCATCATTTCGGGTGAGGTTACAACCAATACCACCTGGACCAACGATAATATCTATATCCTTAGTGGATGGGTATACGTTCGAGCTGGTGCTACTTTAACGATAGAGCCAGGTACAGTTATCAAAGGAGATTTTGTGTCTAAAGGCGCTTTGATTATTGAGCGTGATGCAGATATTATCGCCGATGGTACAGCTGAACAACCAATTGTTTTTACATCTCAGAAGGCCGCAGGCCAAAGAAGTTATGGAGACTGGGGTGGTGTAATTATTTGTGGTAAAGCATCAGTGAATGCTCCCGCAAATGCAGGTAATGGTACTGTTGCTGGTGAGGCCATGATAGAAGGGGGCGTAGGCTCTGTTTATGGTGGAGGTGCCAGCCCGGATGACGATGATAACAGCGGAATTTTGCGTTACGTTCGTATTGAATATGGAGGCATTCCATTTCAACCCAACAGTGAAATCAATGGTCTAACAATGGGCGGTGTAGGTCGCGGTACCACGATTGAAAACGTGCAGGTTTCATTCTGTGGTGACGATGCGTTTGAGTGGTTTGGTGGCACTGTGAATTGCAAGAATTTAGTTGCATACCGCAATTGGGACGATGATTTTGACACTGATTTCGGTTACACAGGTCATGTTCAGTTTGCAATGAGTGTGCGTGATCCAGCGATTGCAGACCAAAGTGGATCTAACGGATTTGAGTCAGACAACGACGGACAGGGTACAGGAATGACCCCGATAACACGTGCTAAATTCTCCAATGTAACTATTGTTGGACCGTTGGCATTTTCCTCTTCTCCAAATTCAAATTACAAGCGTGCTCTTCACCTTCGCCGCAACACGCAAACAAGTGTTTTTAATTCTGTTTTCATTGGTTATCCAACAGGCCTGCTTGTCGATGGTTCGACTACCCAAACAAATGCTGCAAATGGAGACTTGCGATTCAAGAATAATTACCTCGTTCAAATGACGGATTCATTGGCAACAACCAGTTCCGCGAATCCAAATAACATTGCCGGGTCATTTGATATTTCGAACTGGTTTTCTACAGTGGGTAATAGCAATCAATTGATGGATGCATACACAAGTCTTCAGTTGTCCAATGTGAATTTGAATAGTCCGAATTTGACGTTATCTACAAATTCGCCATTGGCAAATGGTGCGGATTTTTCTGATAGCTATTTAAGCAATGCATTCTTTGAAAATGTTGATTTCGTTGGAGCATTTGGTGAAGACAATTGGGCAAGCTGCTGGACAGCATGGGATCCTCAAAACTTAGCTTACAATGGCTTGATTGATAATACAGTGTTGCTTGAAATTGAAGTAGTAGGAAATGATTTAGCAATGATGTGTGCTGGTGATGCCATTGATTTGCATGCCATTTGTAACCATCCAGATGCTATGTATCAATGGAGTAACAATGTAACAACTGATGCTACTATCGTCACACAGCCTGGTATATATAGTGTTCAAGCTTGGTCTTCTTTAGGTTGTACGGCTCAAGTGAACAATTTCGAGGTGAGTAACTATCCAATCCCAGAAGTTGCTATCTCGGCGGACGGTCCAACGAGTTTTTGTACTGGCGGTTCTGTTGTATTGACTTCGAGTCAGGCTAACGGTAACCATTGGAGCAACGATGCTTTGACTCAAGAGATAAGTGTAAGTGCTGCTGGTGTTTTTTCATTGGAGTATACTGACGATAACGGATGTTCAGCTGTGTCGAATGCGATTGAAGTAGCAGTTAGCGACTCACCTGCACCTACGATTTCTACAGATGGTCAAACAACGTTCTGCGAAGGTGCAACATTGGTATTGACTTCTAGCCAGGGATTGACGTATCAGTGGAATGTCAATGGTCAACCGATTACCGATGCTAATTCGGCTACTTTGGATGTGACTGAAGAGGGCGTATATACGGTGACAGTGACCAATGATGACCAATGTTTGGGCACAGGTACTTCATCGTTTGTATTTGCTCAAGTCAATGAAAACCCAATAGCTGATTTTTCTTTCAATTTCGACTATGGAAGCTCTGTATATGAGTTCGAGAACAATTCAACAGGAGCAGATAGTTATTTCTGGAATTTCGGAAATGGATCTACCAGCAATGAGATTAATCCAACTTTTACATTCCCACAGGAGGGCAGCAATACAGTGATACTGACTGCTTACAATGGCGATTGCGCTGCTACGTATGAAGTGGTTATTGCAAATGTTGCGACATTGGAATTGGAATCATATCAGATGGGAACGGTATATCCTAATCCATGCTCAGAACAACTATTCATTCAATTGGATGGAAGTGATGTGGCTCCTGTTCAATTGTCGATTTTTGATCTGCAAGGCAAAATGGTGAAAAGCGAGACTTATGTTCATCACAGTGGCTTAACCTATAAGTTGAACACAAATGATCTAACGGAAGGATTTTACGTGCTGACCGCTAACAAAAATGGTCATGTTGTGCGCAGAAACATTCTGATTCAGAAATAATTCAGGGAAGTGACGAATTGGTCACAGCTGAGAAAAATAGAAGTATAATTTTGTTAGAAGCCAACCTTAATGGGTTGGCTTCTTCTATTATTGATCAAGAGGGCGTTTTGGTAAACCCTGTTTCCGCATTCGGAATTGTCATGAAAACTTGAAACGCAAAAATGACGCGGGATCTCGCGAATTTTTTATTTTATGAGGTGCCTGCGTACTTTTAGAATAATAATGGAGGTTAAAGTGGTTCAGCATTGGAATAAATTGCTAAAGCGTATTCGGGGCTGGAAATTGACTCTTCGACGGATCACTTGAAAGAGCCTTTATTCGCTTGTTAATTTAGATTTTTTAGGGATATTATTGGAATCCTATTATGGTTTTTGGTTCGGGATATTCCATATTCATAGGCTTTAGATTGTTTTCTAGGTTTATTTTGTAAATTCGGCCCTGCTAACCCACTAACACTTCTAATTCAGCGGTTTTGGGAGTGGAAGTTTAGGTTGTACGAAATTGTAGCCGTCTAAAGCGCAAAGTGCAACCGAAAGAGACATTTAACAGACTTAGAATTAAAGATATAATTTAGATTGCTTATGATCTTACGTTCATTGCGGTGGCTATGCTTGGCCGTCGTGTCATTGTTCGGATTGGGCCAAGCCTATGGTCAGCTCGCGGCAGTGCCCATAACTGTAGAAACTCTGGTGCACAACGGACCAACTGCGGATGGTGTGGATTTATCCGGCTTTGTTACTTACTATGTTTACGTAACGTTCCAAAATGAAAGCAATTACCTCACATCGATTTTTGCGGGGGAAAATTTGCCAGATTGCACCTATGATAGCGATACCTCGTTGTTTATGAATTTCGAGTGCGATCTATTTCAAAGTGAACTTGAAGGGGCATATGGATATCAGCAGAGTTGTGTCTATGATCTGGGGTTTTTTCAATCTACGGAATACGATTCATGGTTGTCAATCGGTCAAAGGTGCATAGGCGAGACAACATGTGATTTTGTTGGTTCTCTCGGACAGTGCGGCTCTTGGCAATTGGATTTTGAAGGTGCTAGCAACGGCGATGAGTTTGATGGTGGTAATTTCTTTTGGGATGAATTTGCTATATTTTCATTGATTTGTGATCAGAGCTCTCCGGGAAATACATCGCTTGCATATGCTGGCCCGGATAATCGGGTTTTGATTGGTCAATTTACAACTTGTGGCAACATGAATGGTTGTATCAATTTGACCTATCGCACGCAAGCCATGGTGGATGCGAATCAGGAAGGTGTAATGGTTCTAAATGTGTGTTTTGAGGCATTTCACCCGTGCTTGACAAATCCTTTCAACACCACAACGACATTGGATTTGGCATCGTGTTATGGCGACTTAGCAACTGTAAGTTTGCCTGCTTCCGGTAATGGAACTGTGGATTATACTTTGCACCCGGCCAATGATCTTAGTTCAGTAGTGAGCACTTATTCAAGTGTAGGACTTAATGCAACTGGCGTTGGAGTGGGCAATTACATTATTACCATGGTTGATGAAGCCGGTTGTCGTGATACTACTTCGGCCTTCGTGGTGACGCAGCCAACACAACTTGTTGCTACTGCAGAACTTCTACAAGACGTTCTTTGCTTCGGTGATACCAATGGGCAAATTCAAATTGAGGCAACCGGTGGAACAGCTCCATTAACACTAACAGTAAATGATCAGGAGTTTGACTTGCCCGTCACTCTTCCTGGCCTTGGATGTGGTGCGTATGAAATTGTTGTCACTGACGCAAACGACTGTTCAGTGGATACTACAATTTTTGTTTCCTGCCCTGCGCAGTTGGTTTTTAATCCAACAGTGACAGTGATTGAATGTTTTGGTTACGATGATGGAAGCATTGTCGGCAATGTGACGGGTGGAACGGGTTCGATTCAATTGGATTGGTCCTACAACAGCAGTCCATTTGGAGCTCCTATTGTTGGAGTATCTCCGCTCAATGCGAGCATTTCAGGGCTAGATAGTGGCGATTATGATTATATCGCAATTGACGACAATGGATGCGATATTTCGGGTACGTTTGAAATTACTGAACCGGGTGAGTTTATTGCTGTTCCAACAGTCACTGATGCGACTTGCTTTTCGTTTTGCGATGGTACTGTTGTATTTGAGATTATAGGGGGCACTCCTCCAACTTCACTTTCGGTTACTGGTACTACTGGAGCCGCAAATCCGAATGCATTGTGCGCTGGTGAGTACACCTACGTGATTACCGATGATAATAACTGTAATGTTGACGGCGAGTTTACCGTATTGGAGCAGCCGGAAATTACATATACTACTGAGTTGACACCTGTAACATGTTTTGGTGAGTGCGATGGTTCAATAGCCATCAATGACGTAGCTGGCGGTTATGATGGGTTTACCTATACACTGACACCTAATTCTGCACTTTGTGTTGATCCATGCAATGGCAACAATGTGGAGTATGAAAATGTGTGCGCCGGTACGTATAGCGTTTTAATCACTGATCAACAAGGCTGTCTACAAACAGTGACGGGCCTGACCATTGATACACCAGCGCCTCTGCAACTAATAATGAATGCAACTGATGTAACCTGTTTTGGTTATGCCAATGGATTTATCGATTTCACTTCCATTGGAGGTTCTGATCCGATTATACTAACGCCTGGGAATGTTGAGTTACCAACTAGTGTTACCAACTTGGCACCAGGAACTTATTCGTATACCATCACCGATGCCAACGGTTGTACAGATACAGAAGATGCGATCATCGATGAACCAGATTTGCTGGTTGCTACGGTCACCAATATTGTGAATCCGGCTTGCGGTGGTGATTGCAATGGGGCTGTATTCTATGAGGTGGAAGGTGGAACAACACCGTATGTGTATTTGCTCAATCCTTCTGGTCAAAATGGCTTGGTCAATGGAACTGTAACATCTCTGTGTGCTCTCGAATATGAATTGATCATTTCGGACTTATACAACTGTTTGGATACGGCATTCTTTGAAGTGCTCGAGCCTGAGCCACTAAATATTGATATTGATTTGGATGCGCCAACCTGCACAGGAATGTTTGATGGAAGCGCTACCCTCAATTTGCAGGGAGGTACTGGTCCATTGACCTTGTTCTTTGATCCAACGGATACGGACAACGATGTGATAGATGATTCTACCTATCAATTCTTAAATCTTGGAGAAGGTGAAATTGCACTTTTGCTCATCGATAGTTTGGAGTGTTCTTATGTCGATACACTTGAGATTGTTCCTGACATTATAACGGATATGGTATTGACAGGGTTTAGTTCTCCGGAAACGTGTTGGAACACCAATGACGGAACGGCTACTATGGCTGTGCAAAACGGTAATTTACCAATCAGTTACTTATGGAATGACGACTTGGGTCAAACTACGGCGGTGGCAAGTGGATTGGAAGGAAGTCAAACATATGTTGTGATTGTCACTGATGCTATAGGTTGTACCTTGAGTGATGAGGTTTATGTTGAACCAACAGAGGGGTGCTTCTTTATAAGTACAGGATTAACTCCAAATGGTGACGGGGATAATGACTTGTGGTTATTGGGCGGTATCGAGTACTACCCAAGTGCGAAAATTCAAGTATTCAATCGTTGGGGACAATCGGTGTTTGAATCTCGAGGTT
>JBDKJN010000164.1:0-7359 GCA_039796595.1 Bacteroidota bacterium | reverse complement strand
GGTTTGGGACCTAGTGATGTCAATTGGTATTACAACGGAATATGGGTAAGTGAAGGAAACACCATCACACTTCCAATAGGAGAGGGAGGTGTGCTTTCAGCTCAAGCCGAGGACGGTTGTGGTTCAATAGGATTGGATGAATTAACAATTACGGAATTGGAAGTGCCAGTTCAATTGATTATGGCACCGATTTTTGGTTTGTGTGGCGAAAGTGTTGATGCTAACGCAACTGTTACGGGTGGTGTCAATTCAACGTACGCGTATTCATGGACAATGGATGGCAACGTCGTTTCTACAGATGCCACAGCAAGTATTTTGGCATGGCCAAACACAGCAGTACAGTTAACGGTAACCGATGTATGCGGTAATGCGATCCAGGCTGAAGAAATTGTAGCATTGGATATTCAAACCATTTCGGTGAACGCGGTCGATGAATTGCTCGCCTCGAACTGTTCACAAATGTGGGCTTCAGGAACGCCTGTAATTACGGGCGGTACGGGTAACTATGTTTATTCTTGGCACATGCAGGATCAAAACGAAATCATTTCCAACAGCAACAATTGTTCGTTGGATGTCACTGGTGCCCATAATCAATATCTAATCATTGAGGTAACGGATGAATGTACCAATGTGGGAAGTGATTCTATTTTGATCCAATTGACTATGCCTGGACTTAGTCTTGAAATGAATACCGAATATTCATTCGGGTGTTTGGAGTCCTTTGCAATAGCTCCTCAATCATCTGGAGGTACTAGCCCTTATACGTATGCCTGGACCATGAACGATGTTTTAGTCAACTCATCGGCGATTTGGAACAGCGAGGCCACAAATTCTGGTGAGGTGGTTTGTGTCATGACCGATGTGTGTGGTCTAAGTCAATCGGTTTCTACTAACATCATTGTGCAACCAACAGGTTTAGAAGCTACAATTATAAGCGACGACGAAACGCTTTGCCCCAATCAAGAGGTGCAGTTGATGCTCGATATGGCAAATGTTGTTGGAGATTTAAATATTCTGTGGTCAAATGGTCAGACGCAGGAAGCCATTGCAATGGCCGTGGCTACCAATCAAGAAGTTTATTGCACAATTACAGATGTTTGTGGGAATAGTGTTGAACCTCGAATGGATTTGCAACTGATTCCTTCAACAGGTGATTTCAGCGTTTTGGACGACTTTATGTTGTGTCATGGATACGAATCAGGTCCACTTGCTTTAGGTGGATATGCTCCGTATTCGTACTCCTTTAATAGCGGTTCTATTGAATTGTCAGATAACGGAATTCGTTCAATCGGTACAAGCGAGGTTTTGATCACCGTTACCGATGCTTGTGGGCAAACAGGTAGAGTGACAGTTGATTCACGCTCCTGTGATTTCATCGTTCCCAACGTATTCACACCGAACAATGACGCTAAAAACGACACGTTTGAAATCAATGGCTTGGAGAAGTTTCCACAGTCTTCGCTTGTAGTATTTAATCGAGATGGTCTTAAAGTTTTTGAATCTTCGGATTATCACAATGACTGGACTGCCGAGGGTTTGCCGAGCGGAACATATTTTTATGTTCTTCATCGCAATGATGGCGAAACATTTGAGAGTAGCGTAGCAATTCTGAGATAAAATAGAAAGGCTGCTCAAATAGAGCAGCCTTTTTCAATTTATAGCGATTCAATTATAAACCGCTCACGAAAGTCTTTTTAGGATACTTCACATCAAAACGGATTTGTTTTTTCACGGTTTCACCTGGATTGATGGTCAATTTCCAATACACCTTGCCGGTATTTTCTTCAAGCACGCCACCACTGAGCTCTTCCACATTTACTTCGATGTCACCGTTCTGTGAAATCGGTATTTGATCTTCAATGATGATGCTTATGCTTTGTTTTTTGTTATTTGTTACTGTCATTTCATACGCTTTGGTTGTATGCTGTTTCCCACCAAAAGCACCTGTTTTACAGAAGTCTTTCAACTGTTCGCGTTTCACAGCAATCCCTTTATCACGTCCCAATGACAAACTCAAAGTGTCGTTGGCCAAGGCAGGATCGATGTAGCCTTTGCCCACATAGGTTCCTTTGAAGAAAATATTGCTTTCGCCAGGCAAAAGCGAATACTGCGCCCAATCGGTTATCTGAGCACGCAAGAAGGCGTCATTGTCTAATTTTGGTGTGGTCACATACTCATAGGTCGCTTTCAATGTCTCGGTTTGCATCGTTACATCGTATTGTTGATTGTCACTTGGAATGTCATATGGCGTCGCGATTTTGAACTCCATATTCACAGCATTGTTCACGAGTTGAGCAGAATTGCTTTTGATAGCTACACTTTTAAAAGATTCTCTTTCCAATTGGTCATTATCGGAATTCGCTGCCCCTGCCGGAGCAGGTGCACCATAATATCCATATACTTCTTCACCTTTTCTGACGTCATATCTTGGACGAGGTTGGTAAATATTTACATACCATGGATACATGGTTGGGGCTTGACTTCCGTTATTTGGGTTGCCAGTGCTTATAGTGAGGTTGACGTCATTCCAATCGTTGCCAGTGCTCTGAAACACTTTGGCGCGATAAGAAAAAGTTATTGGGGTGTTCACGTCAGCAGCGCGTAAGTCATACACAGGATACCAACCAGCACTTTGTGTGAAATAGGTCACTTTCAAATTAGCATTGCCAGCTTTCTCGGCGATAATGGTCAATAGAATTTCGCTCGGATTTGTGCCTTTGCGCGTATTGAGTTGGTTCAATTGGGTTTGAAGACGGTGCAATACCGTTTGCGCGTTTTTCTGATTATCAGCAAGTTCCAATTGTTTGAAACGAATCTCTTTCATTCTTGAACGATAAAAATCAGCCATCTCTGCCAAGTCCTCTGGCAAGAGATTGGAATTGGTTCCTTTAATCGCGGTATTGTCACGCAATAAGTTTTGCTCTTCCGCATATACTTCTGACATCGCTTGGATTTCGGCGATTTTGAATTGCACATCCGCAATGCTATCCATCAATGCTTTTGCACGTGGATTGGTTTTGGCGTCTACCTGATAATTGACCTCATGTTTAACAGATAGAATGGTCAATGCTCCCGTACCCTCAACTTGAATAGAGTTGGGATCTAAATACACGGTTAGATCTGTTATCTTGAGTTGATTTTCTCCTTCTTTAAAATTGAAAGCCAAAGCATGGCTCACTTGTGCGCCGCTTTGAAATACAGTTACGTCACTAATCCTTGTGTCGACTTGTTTCACTGCTTGTTGACCAAATACAGTGAGGCCTGTGACTAAGCTCATGCAAAGCATGAAGGCCTTTTGAAGATTCTGTTTCATAATATGTGTGTTTGTGTGGCTTTACCAACGGGGCAAAGTTGCATCATATTACAGACGTTAATGTGGTTCGTTCAAATCAATTCACCGTCGACAATACGATTTAACTTTCTGTTAGCAAGTACGAAGCGAATATCCGCAAACTCTTTGACCAATTCCAAATCGTGACTCGAAAAGAATATCAATTTGTTGTGTTCATGCGCAAGGCTCCGCATGAGTTCGGTTAGCTCCTGTTTAGCTTTATAATCCAGAAATGCAGTAGGTTCATCTGCAAGTATAATTGCTGTATTCTGTGCAATGGCTCGTCCAAACATCACCTTTTGCAATTCTCCATCGCTTAGACGGGCCATCCGATTTCTCGCCAGTGACAAGGTGCCTGTAATTGCTAAACAATGTTCAATGTGGCCTTCCATTTGATCGGCCATCACCCGGCCATGTGCAGCCATTTCGAATAGTGTCCAAACATCAATTCCTTCCAACTTCGGGCGATCTGTTGTAACTAACGCAATTGCATCGGCCTTTTGCGCGATACTTTGTTCCATAACGGAATGGCCCTGAATCAATACTTCGCCGCCTTGAGCATTATCCAGTCCCGCTATAATTCGAAAGAGACTTGATTTCCCACAACCATTGAGGCCACACAATCCGACCAACTTACTATGAGGCAATTCCAAATCGGTTGGCTCAAGCAGCACGCGGCCTTCATATCCAAAAGTGAGCTGTCGAAGTTGTAATGGTGTTGTCATAAGCGCAGCATACCTGATTTAGATTTAATAAGTAATGCGATGAGCATAGGAGCGCCCATAGCTGCGGTTATTGCATTCAGTGGTAGTGTGAAAAAAATGGAGATTTGATCGCAAAGAACACCGGCAACCATGCCTAAAACTGTAGCGACCGGGATAATCTGTCGATGATCAGAAACACCCATGATTAATCGTGCTACGATTGGAACTGTAAGTCCAATGAAGGCCACAGGACCACAATACGCAGTGACCAACCCTACTTGTATCCCACATATGGCCACCATTTTTCTCCTCAACGCCCGCACATCCGTTCCCATACTTTGAGCGTAAGCATCACCCAAAAGGTAGTGGTTGAGCGGCATCGCTTCTCTTGAAATGAAAATATAACTTATAACAAGAGTGATCGAAAGAACCAAAAGTATCGAGGCATTTACATCCGCGAAACTTCCCATGCCCCACATGACAAAAGCGCGAATATTATCTGCATTGGCTTTGAATTGAAGGATGGTAATCAATGCTCCTGTCAAATAACCCAACATCACCCCGAAGATCAAAAGACTATGGTGATCATTCATACGTCTTGAAACCATCAGTATGATACCCAAGACGAGCAAAGCACCAAGCAATGCAGCCATCGGAATAGCACTGAAAAACAGGATATTTTCCATTTGCCAACCCATTGCGGCTGCCGCCATTGTCATTAACGCAACGCCAAGCGATGAGCCGCTGGTAACCCCGAGTAATGAAGGTCCAGCCAATGGATTGCGGAAGAGGTTTTGCATTAAAAGACCGCACAAACTCAATAATCCTCCTGCTACCACTGATGCCCCCAGACGTGGCAGGCGCACATTCCAAATCAGACGCTGATGCATCAGGTTGTCGGAAGTACCATTCCAAACGGACCAAAATGCTTCGTTGGACATGTCGACGACACCAAAACGCAGGGATAATCCGCTGATAGCTAGTAAAAAAGCTAGGCTTATCCACAGTGTTTTTCTTCGCCTTATTTGATGTGAACCGGTTTTCATGCGACGGCCAAAGGTAAGCAAGCGCGTTGAACCAAAGAGGTATTGCCCAAACAGGAATAATGGGTTAAAGGACTATAAAGACAGGTATTGGCTATAAAAATAGAAGGTGTAAAGATGATAAATCGCAGAATCCAAGAGCAATTGATCTAAATCCAGTATTTGTCTGGTCTAAATGCCATTGCAAGGGAAAATTTGAAGATTTGCCATCGACTTGTGTCAAGTGGTGAAAAAAAAATGATGATTGGTGTGGGTTGAACTCAAAGAAACTCCGACTTTTGCGGCCGCCTTTGCGAGGTGAGTAAACGATAGTCCAACATTTCGGTTGCTCGCAATCCAAAGCGAAATTTGAGCGAATATGAAATTTGACAAGAATACCGTCATCGGGTTTACCCTGATGATCATTATGCTGGTGGCCTTTACTTGGTACCAGACCAATCAACAAAAAGCTGCGATGATGGAGCAGGCGCGTTTGGATAGTTTGGCTCTGGCCAATGCTCCGCAGCCGGATCCGAATGTAACTGCTCCAATAGTTGCCCCTGCAACTCCAGTCAATGATAGCCTGGCGCGAGTGGCTTCAGCTTCTGCTGATCAAGCGCGTTATGGGATTTTTTCGGCTAATCATTTGGGTACAGAAAAGGCTGTTGTTCTTCAGAACAATAAGTTGGCCGTGACCATCAATTCCAAAGGAGGATTGATCGAAAAGGCTGAAATACTCTCAGGGCATAAGAATTTTCACTCCAAGGAAAATGTGCGTTTGTGGCACGATTCGTTGAGTGCAATGAAATTTGTATTTTATCTCAATGGCCAAGGCCCAATCAAAAGCGATGAGTTGTTTTTTGATAGCCAGGTCACGAGCGCTGATGCCAATGGCAATCCGCAAACGGTGGTGATGAAAATGCAATCCGCCGATCCAGCCAAATACATTGAGTTGGTGTATCAGTTGTTGCCTGATTCGTATCAAGTGAACTGTAAGATGAACATTGTTGGCCTCGACCGTGAAATGGAATTGTCTTCTAAACCAGTTGCATTGGAATGGTTTGTACGGGGTATGCCCAATGAAAAAGGTCTGAGTGCGGAACGCCAAAAATGCAGTGTTTTCTACCGTGAAAATGGTGAGGATCGTGACTATCTCAGCGAGTCATCATCGGATGAAATGCGCACTGAAAAGGACTTGAACTGGATGGCATTCAAGCAGGATTATTTTTCTGCAGCTGTTGTTGCGCCTGCGGGCTTCAAAGCTGGAAGCGACCTTAAAGTGGGCGTTCCAACCGACTCGGTAGCGACGAAAAATTATTTTGCAAATCTTATTCTTCCTGTTACACCAGGTTCGGCATCATCGACGGATTTGCAATTCTATCTTGGTCCAAATGACTATAAAGAGTTGACTTCAGTCAATGCCGAAGAATTTGATCGCATTATCGACTACGGTTGGAGCATCATTGGTACAGTTAATCGTTATTGTATTCGTCCATTGTTTTGGTTTTTCCAAAGCTTTATCGGCTCTTGGGGTCTGATCATTCTTTTGGTGACGCTCACCATTAAAACAGTTCTGTTTCCAATTACCTGGAAGAATTTGTTGAGTAGCGCTAAAATGCGTGTGTTGAAACCTGAAATTGACGAAATCAACAAAAAGTTCGAAGGCAAAGATCCAGTCGAAAAGCAACAAGCTACAATGGCTTTGTACCGACAAACCGGTGTAAATCCTTTCGCGGGATGTATTCCTGTTTTGCTACAGATGCCGATTTTGTATGCGATGTTCCGATTCTTTCCGGCAGAGATCGTATTGCGAGGCAAAACGTTTTTGTGGGCGGATGATCTTGCTGCTTACGATAGTATTTTTTCATGGACAACGCAAATTCCAATTCTTAGTGATATATACGGCAATCACATTTCTGGATTTACTATTCTGATGTGTATCTCCACGTATTTGTATTCACAAATGAGTATGGGGTCTCAGCCTCAAATGGCTCAACAACCGGGCATGCCCAATATGAAGGTGATGATGAATTTGTTCACCATCATGATGTTGTTCTTCTTCAATAATCAAGCTTCTGGTTTGGCGCTGTATTACTTTATTGCCAACATGACGAGCATTGGTCAAATGTGGGTGATCAAAAAGTACTTCATTGACGAAAATGCCATCCGTTCAAAGATCGATGACAACAAAAAGAAGCCGAAGTCTAAATCAAGTTTTATGCAGCGACTTGAAGACGCTCAAAAGGCGCAGCGTGCCAAGTTGGAACAGGTAAAAAAACAACAGAAGTAATGATCCGTATCT
>JBDKJN010000163.1:0-2698 GCA_039796595.1 Bacteroidota bacterium | reverse complement strand
ACATTGCTGTAGAGTACATCACTCACATTGCCAATGTCAGACAAGGCGTAGTCAACATACAAGGTTTTAATACGTAGGCCTATACCAATGTTAGGTTGAAAGGTATATCCTGTTGAGCCGTCGAAATCCTTGATTTTTGTGGTATTGCCAATACCACCTCGTAGGAATATGATTTTGTTATAACCTATCTCAACACCGAATGAAGGATCAATACTGATAGGATTTGAGTTGATCAAAACATTGCGACGACCATCTGTTGTTACTGTGAGATTAATTTCTGGTGCAATCGTCACTTTTTTGGCTTGAAATACTCGGCCGGTACCCAAGAGTAGTCGCGGCAAGGTCACTTCTAATCCATTCGTAGGGATTTCATTGCCGGTTGCTGCAAATACTTCTTTGGTGCGATCATCCAATGTATAGGTCCATGCATTGAATGTGCTTGTAACATCGCGAAGCACCGCTCCGAAACGCCATTTTTTTGAAAAATACTGCGCACCTGCATCTAACCCGAAACCCCAAGCATTGGCAAAACTTCCAACTTGTCGATAGATAATTTTGGCATTGGCACCCCAAGAAAATCCATGTCGTTGGTCGGTGTTGGTGGTCACCGATTTTGAGCGCAAACCGGGCAAACCATTTCTACCATACGACAATATAAAAGCATAATCCGCAGCACTAAATGTGGTGATCCGGTCATAATCAATATTGCCACCGGCATCAATTAAATCTGTCGTGTTTGGAATGTCGTCAACGCCAAAACGAACGAAGGAAATGGCTGCCACACTCACTGAATCGATGCGTTTAGCGATAGCGGCATAATCGTATTTAGCAATACCCGCAAAATATTCACTGTGCATCCCTGCCAATTGCAAATCACAGTTGACTCCGACTAATCCCGCGGGATTCCAATAGCCAGAGGTCACATCATCGACTTGAGCAATATGTGCTAACGACAATCCTTGGGCACGGGCCCCAACTCCAATATTCAAAAACTCATTGGAGTATTTAGGTGCTGTTGCTTGCGACCATGTGATGGAAACCATACATGTATAAAAGGCGACGAGCGAAAAGGATATTGTTTTTTTCATTCTGGTTGTCATATCTGCGATATGTACTAAGGCAAAAATAAGCACGCGCACTTCAACGTAGAAAGTTTTGTTTTATTGCGGCTGCCATCTTTCTAGGATCTGGATGATCAAGAATCACCACTGTTTTGTCTGTAAAACGCGACAGATGACTTGCTGTACTCGCTCCGAATGCTGCAATTTGAGCTTTTTGTGGCAGTTGGTTATGGTTGAAATAGGCCTCTACGTTGCTCGGACTGGTAAATATGTAAAGGTCCTTCTCAGGAATAATTACTTCTACATGTGCGGTAGAGTAGACGATCAAATCAAGAACTTGCTCAGCGGGCAGTTGTTGTTGAATAGTTCGCAAGCTTATGTCAGAGATCGGAAACAAAACCTTAGCAGCTCCAATGTGTTGAGCGAATGATTTTCCTACCTCTTGGGTGTCCTTCGATTGGCCTATAAATGAGGGTTGAACGTGAGTTGCCAATGCGCGTGCGGTTGCTTTACCGATAGCTGCAAACTTCAAGTGATGAGAAGGCGGTTGAATTGAAAAAAAAGATTTTACTGCTTCTTTGCTCGAGAAAAAAACCCAGTCAAAATCGCCGCGGGGAAGTTCAAAAGATAAAGGAGTAAGGCGAATAAGTGACTGGCAGTGCCATTGCACAGGGAGGTCTGCACATGCTGTAATGACATCAGCCCAATCTTCTAATTCTCGACTGATGAAACACTTCATTGACGCTCGATCTGAAGTTTCGCCAGAGTTTGTTGCACAAGTTGTTCCGGAAGGTCACCAGAAACAACGATGCGTTGCATTGCTTGATCCAGACTATTGGTAAACGATGTATGTACTTGCCATGTGCCTGCATGATTAAAAGCGTGCGACGCCAGTGGAACTTGGCATCCGCCACCGATGCCCCGTAATATGGATCTTTCGATTTCAACAGCAGTTGCAGTTTGTTCATCATGCAGCAACGCCAAAATTTCGCGCATCACAAGGTCATTGGTCCGGCACTCAAGAGCAAGCGCACCTTGCGCGGGGGCTGGAACAAACGATGTAGCGTCTAATGTGATGGCATGAATCCCAGAAAGATCAGGTGCAATCCGATTTAGTCCGGCCTTGGCGAGTACAATTGCGTCCCAGTTATTGTCGCGTAATTTCTGAATACGGGTCGGGACGTTACCTCGCAAATCTTCAAAATGAAGGTCTGGGCGCACATGGCCTAGAATCATTTTTCGACGTATGGACGAGGTGCCGACAACCGCATTTGGAGGTAGTTCGAGTGTCTCCTGTGGATGATGCGATGCTGATTTAATCAGGAGCACTTCGTTGGGCTCTTCACGACTGGTGACTGCAGCAATGGTGAGACCATCGGGTTGAGTTGTTTCAAGATCTTTATGCGAGTGTACAGCCATGTCTATTTCTTCGGCTAACAATGCATCTTGTAACTCCTTGGTGAAAAATCCTTTGCCTTCTATTTTATCGAAACTGAGGTGTTGGATCTTATCGCCTTTGGTTTTAATGATTTTTATTTCTACGGTATGACCAGCCGAAATGAGGCGCTGTTCAATGTGATGAGCTTGCCAAAGAGCGAGTTCACTGCCGCGTGTGCCAATGATAATGGATTTAGGAG
>JBDKJN010000162.1:0-3749 GCA_039796595.1 Bacteroidota bacterium | reverse complement strand
ACTTCAACCAGCGTGCATAGAAGACAACACAGGGAGTGCGACCATCATGACAGCCGATCCCGCGGCTATTCATTGGTCAGATGATAATGAATCCTTTGAGCGCAACGGCCTCGCCCCGGGTACTTACTACTATGATTTGTCTGGCGAAGGATTTTGTTCTGTGGCAGATTCTATCGAAATATTTACCGCATTTGAAATTGCCATGCAAACGTACATTATGGATGTGTCCTGTTATAATGGCAACGACGGAAGTATTCTTTTGACCATTTTAAATGAGATTGATTCAATTGTATGGAGCAACAATATGACAGGCGATAACATTAGCGGTCTTATTGCAGGCACATATTACGCTTTAATCCATTATGACGAAGTATGCACGTATGAAACTTCCGTTGAATTGTCGCAACCCGAAGCGTTACAAGTTACAATTACCTCGGAAAATGTGAGTTGTTTCGGCGGCAATGATGGATCCGTTAGTTGGGAAATTACAGGGGGTATCTTACCTTATGATGTTGGCTTCAACCAAGGGCAAAACACCAACCTATCGGCCAACACCTACGAATTGAATATTACGGACTTGAACGGGTGCCAATTGGACTCGACCATTGCAATCACCCAACCACAAGAATTAGTCATTACAAATGCGGAAATAGTAAATGCCAACAACGGCTCAAATGGCAGCATAACACTCACTGTCGAAGGAGGCACTGAACCATACGACTTTGATTGGAGTAATGGCAGCGACCAATCCAACCCCAGTGGTCTTGGACAAGATGACTACTCTGTTGAAATTACAGATAACGAAGGTTGCGTATTGTCAGCGTCGTATTACATTACAGACATTGGCATTGACGAAAATCAATTGCCTGCAATTGCCATATTCCCAAACCCTTCATCACACCGAATGTTCATTCGGTTACCGTACACCGTGGAGGGAAAAGTGGAAGTTTGGGATACCATGGGCCAATTGGTCAAACAATCAAATACATTTGGTCTACAACAATTGGAAATTGCCACCCAAGATTTAGCTTCTGGCAACTACCTGTTTCGTTGGACACATGCCAATGGAACGGTGAATGTGCCATTTTTGGTTGAGCATTAAAATCCCTCTTTGAAGTGAGATTAATCCTGCGTCTTTGGGTGCAATACTCGGATTCAAACCCAATAAACGGAGGCTGACCTACGCTCTATCATTCGAATATAAACCTTTAAAATTCGAATGTTATGCTTACTATCTTCCTTATTGCCGCTGGTCTGGTGTTTCTATTGAGCATAGATTTTGGGTGGAGCAACGTACTGACCTCAAATCGAAACGAGCTTGTATTTGAAAACCGCAATCACGATTATGGTGCTTATGCCCTGCGTCGAGAACATCACCTTAATTTGTTTTACGCGATGATTATTGGGTCAGGATTGGTGATTGGGCTAATATCATTATTATCGTTGCAATCCAATCCACGTGTGCCTGAATCAATTGCCACAACCCTTATTAATGTCGACATTACCCCAGAAAATCTGGCGGAAGAAGACAAGACTGAGCAACAAGCTGCCCCCAAGCGAAACACGCAGGCCAGTGCAGTCAACACTGGAGGCGAAGTTGAAGTTACGCCAGAACCTCAGCCGGTTGACCCAGCACCAAGTCCGACGCCGTCCCCAGGGCCAGTAGATCCAAGTGGTCCTCCAGAACCAGGAATTCCAGGTCCGGCAGGTACCGGAGGCAACGGCAACGATCCTACCACGACGTCAACCTCACCAGTAACTCCTCCTGTTATACCTGATTATGCGCCGGTAATGCCTGAATACCCAGGAGGGGACGCCGCACTCATCGCCTATATCAAAAGCAAAGTTGAGTACGACGAAATGAGCATAAATCAAGGCGTTGAAGGAACTATTTACATCTCCTTTGTAGTAACGGTCACCGGAGAAATAGATCAAATCAAAGTGATACGCAGCATGCCGAATGGGCAACGTCTGGTGGACCAAACCGTTCGTGTAGTGCGCAGTTTACCTCGTTGGAAGCCCGGAATGCAAAACGATAGACCGGTACCTGTCAGAAGAACAATCCCAATTCGATTTGATTTGCATTGAGATAAGATTGAACAATGAGCCGAGCAATTGCCGGCTCTTTTTTTTACCCATAATCCCAGAGACCTGTATAAACGCCAAAAAGGCCATCCCGTTGGATGGCCTTCAATGGTAATAAATGAAAACAATTAAACTATCTAATATCTCTACATGAGAACTTACAAGACTTTGAACGGCCCTAGTAAGCCCAAGGTTTCGAAAAACATGCGAAAAAGTTGTAATAGATTGGTTTTCAAATTGAAAAAACATGGGCTATGGCCTTGTCATGATCATTTTAACTCAAAGCAAATCACAATGACCAAGGTTTACACCCATGTTTTTCTTCTAATTTAGATGTCTGTTCTTTCGATAACAGATCATCTTGTCACAACAAAAATGATCCTCTCGCAAGACAAGCCTGCGAGGGCAATACTTAGGAAGTCCTATGAGGAATAATTTTGAAGAACAACACAAATCAACACAAAGCGAGAAGCGCTGAAATGGGGTATTTACCGTAAACTATCCCGATTGCTGTTGAATAATGTTATGTATAACGAACATCCAACGCAGTATCATGCCGCATGATGTGAAGGGAGCTTTCACAAGGATTCTAGCCGCCAAAATCAGGGTCGAAACTTGCATGCATTTTCGGCATTCCAATTCCAGAATAATCTTCAACCATCTAACTGAAATGAAACAATTGGTTAGATACTAACCCTCCAAAAGACCATTGACGATAGCAAATTTTACGATGCCAGCAACATTGTGCACCTCTAATTTGCTCATGAGATTCGTGCGGTGGGTATCTACTGTGCGATGAGAGATGAATAGACGTTCCCCAATTTCTTTGTTGCTCAAGCCTTGGGCTATCAATGAAATAATCTCAATTTCCCTTTCAGTCAATTGAGCCAACAAGGGATTTCTCGTTTTTTCGGCGTCCGATTGTAACAGGATTGCAGTGACATCAGAAGAAATGAATTTTTCATCGTTGGCCACCCTTTTTAAACTCTGCACCAGTTCGGCCTTTGAGGTGTTCTTCAAAAGATATCCGTCTGCACCGAGCTGCAACAACGAATTGATCATCGCCTTTTCATCGTGCATTGTAAGCATAACCACTTTGATCTGCGGGAATTCCTTTTTGATTTGAGCCAAGGTTTGTGTCCCATTGAGTACGGGCATATCGACATCCAAAAGAACTAGATCAATCTTTAAAACCCGTAACATATCGAGCGCCACTTGCCCATTGGAAGCTTCCCCTTTGATCACAAACGAGTCATCTCCATTAAGGAGCGCTTTTATGCCATCTGTTACAATGGCATGATCATCTACAAGTAATAGGCTAATGGGCACTGGTCAATTTGTTGTAACCACAAAATTACACAACCTAATGCTCATGTCATAAAAAAACCGCCCCATAAGGGCGGTCCTTGAAATTCTTAATCTGATATTTTTTAGAATTGTGCAATTTGCACCATTTGATTTAGGTCCAATAGAAAGGGCTGTAAGGCTCCAGATACCGAACCATCAAAAGTTCCATCGATAACCCAAGCCTGATGTTTTGTTTTTGATTTGTATTCAAAATAATAATGAAAGTTTCCATCCGCCATAGTGCCTATTGTGGGGCTAGAAACGGTGAATAAATCCTCATAATTCCGTTTTTCCAAAACATCCATAATCTGATTAAA
>JBDKJN010000161.1:0-2663 GCA_039796595.1 Bacteroidota bacterium | reverse complement strand
CGACATCTTGGAAGAACTTAGTCTGCCCATCGCTTTCTTCTTTATGCCACATACCGCAAGTAATCCATTACATCATGTGATAGCAGATGGCAGCGATGAAGGCTATATCGAATTGGTCATTTTAGCCCATTTCCGACACTATCACTGGTTGTTGAATGATGTCATGACCGATGCAAACTTACTGGAGCATCTCGTTGACTCTATGATCCAAGACGATAGCCGGCCCTATTCTTCATTCTTCAAAGAAAATTGTGAAAACTCCTATGACTGCATGTTGCCTGAATTCAGCTATGGAGAGAATATTTACATGAACAAGGAAGAACTAGAGGCTTCTCTTTCCTATACGCGCATGGCCGCAACTCCTCGTGTTGTCCAACGAACAGCAAACACCATTATTACGCAACACGTCGAATACAACCTCCACTGTTTTGATCGTTATTTCGAAATTGTTTGGAACGAAATTTCCAAGGATCCGCCTTACCAAATCACAATGATAAAATCCGAGCCTGTTTTTGAGTTTGGCACAAATATGTTATGCGATTAACGCACTGCCAATACCCCACCTTCGAGGTTGTAGAGATTACCAAACCCATACTGCTCTTCTAGAAAACGGATGACTGTGGCGCTGCGTGAACCAGCTTTGCAATGCACGACAACGGGGATTTCGCGTGAGAATGCCTCCACATGATCTGGTACCGTATTCATAGGTAAAAGATGGCCACCAATATTGAACTCGTCAAATTCGTCTTGTTCTCGGACATCAATTAATTGAAAATTTTTTCCCTCTTCCTTCCATTTCTGCATTTCTGCATAGGATATACTTTTCATAGGCGATTGATCGAATGGACGTTCGATGCGTTGGTTATCGTGAACATAAAGTTTAGCTCGGCTAATGTATATTAATTCACTTATTAAACCGTCAAAAATAATAATTCGATTTTTGCGAATTATTGGTTTTCCGAGGAGCATTTTTATGGCCTCATTCGCCATTAGTGTACCTATCACACCTACAACACTGCCTATAACACCATTGGAAGCACAACTGCCCCAAGAACAAACATTTTCCTGAATCGGAAAAAAATCATCATATCCAGCGGCCTCACCGTCCGGGATAACCAAAACTTGACCTTGCCATTGATCGACAGAGCCAATGATGAGAGGAATGTTAAATTGTTTACATGCGCGACTAAAGGCATATTTAAGCGACAGATCATCGCTGCATTCAAGAACCAAATCGTAACCCTGTATCCTATTTTGAACTTCTTCTAATTCAACACGTTCCGCTTGGGCTTTAATAAGGTCACAACCAACTTTTAAATTGATCGCGGCGGCCAGGCAATTAACTTTTAACTGCCCAACATCCTGATAGCCAAAATAGAATTGCCTCGACAAATTGGACACTTCAACAACGTCATGATCAATAACGGTGATGGACGACACACCTGAGCCTGCCAAGTATGCTACGACAGGATGTCCTAAGCCGCCGGCTCCGATGACCAATACATTAGCCCGACACAACCGATCGCGCTCCTCGTTCGTAATCCCGGGCACGGCCCATTGACGATTTAGACGCCCTTCTTGCATGGGTCAAATTTACACCTCTTCGCACAAGCATCGGAATTGAAAAGCCGGCGAACCACGCAAAACTCAACTCTTAAAAAAATCATCAGCCCGATATCCAACCTGTGAACCCATCAGAAGAAGAATTCAAGGCATTTTCAAGACAAATCACCGATTCGTTATATCACCCAATTGCCCAAACCGGGAAGATCAATTCAATCCATAAAAAACCCATTCCGATCGAAATCCAGCCAGCGTTAGACGGTAGATTGTGCCCCCTGAGCTTCGCCACTGATCAAAAGTTAAAAACTTATCCAACTGTATTTCAAATAATTAAATACTTCTCAAGGGCAGAAAACCCCGGGTGAAAAAAAATTGTTTGTGACTTCGAGAAAAACTTTACTTTTGAGGCCACTTTAAATCACTTTTAAATAGTTCAAAATGTCAGAAGTAGCAAAGAAAGTAACGGCCATCATCGTTGATAAATTGGGCGTTGAAGAAGCCGAAGTAACACGTGAAGCGAGCTTCACCAACGACTTGGGTGCCGACTCATTGGATACCGTAGAATTGATCATGGAATTCGAAAAGGAATTCAACATTGCAATTCCGGATGATCAAGCAGAAAAAATCGCGACCGTTGGTCAAGCTATCGACTACATCGAAGGCAACGCGAAATAATTCAATTTCTGTCCGACAGTATTAAGGCTAACCGTATTCGGTTAGCCTTTTCAACAAACAAGGCATCCTATTAATAAAACGCGAATTTATTTCCAATGGAACTTCGTAGAGTTGTAGTAACAGGTTTGGGCGCTTTGACGCCGCTTGGCAATAACCTTAATGATTATTGGCAGGGTTTAATCAATGGTGTGAGTGGCGCAGGTCTCATCACACGATTTGACGCATCAAAGTTCAAAACCCGTTTTGCATGTGAGCTAAAAGGCTTCAACATCGAAGACCACGTGGAGCGTAAAGAAGCGCGCAAAATGGATCCTTATACACATTACGCCTTAGTCGTGGTGAAGGAAGCCATAGCTGATGCAGGATTTGACTTGGAGACGATCAACAAAGATCGCGTTGGCGTGATTTGGGGCTCAGGTATCGGC
>JBDKJN010000160.1:0-9999 GCA_039796595.1 Bacteroidota bacterium | reverse complement strand
ACATACAGTCTTGTTTCTGGCCCTCGCGCTAACAGCACTGAGGATGTCGGCACAATTGGTAATAAACGAAGTGTCCTACGCCAAATCTGAGCTCAACGAAGAAAACGGCTTCGAGGACGATTGGATAGAAATCTACAATCCGAATGATCATTCGGTTCAATTGCTCAATTGGCGATTGAGTGATGATGCCGAAGAACTAGACAAATACATTTTTCCAGATACCGTTATCCTTTCGTTGGGGTTTCTTATTGTTCGAGCTCAAGATTGTTCACCGCAAGTCCCAGAACAATTATGTACTAATTTCAAAATTGAAAATGGTCAAGAACACCTGTTTCTCCTCCGTCCTGACGGTAGTTTATGTGATGCCCTTGTCGCCAGTTCTACATTAATCTCTGGAAGCTACGGCCGCTTCCCCGATGGCAACGAAAATTGGTATCATATGGAAAAGCCCACGCCAAATCTTGCTAATTCGTCCCGAGATATCGTGTATCCTGAAGAGGAGGATCAACTCATTGTCAGCAACCCTTCAGGCCTTTATTCATCGCCGTTTGAACTCTCAGTCACGAGCCTAGTCAATCAAACAACAATTCGTTACACACGCAATGGCGAAGTGCCACAGGTTCACGACCCCATTTATTCAGCACCGCTATCCATCTCTTCTGAAAGCAAACTATACTCGGGGATTGCCTATACGCCAACTTCGACTATTTGGAAAACACCCAAAGGTGGTGTGGCTAAAAACGAAATCCTCCGGTTCCGGCCGTTTCAGAACAACATTCCTATAGGCAATACACAAACTTATACCTATATCGTCCATCCCGAAGTTCACAAAAAATATCCTTGTCCTGTCGTTAGTCTCATAGTACCAGATTCCGCGCTCTTCAGTGCCGAAGAAGGTATATACGTTTTCGGTAATAGTGAATATGGAAACTACCAATACAAAGGCAAAGAATGGGAGCGCAAAGGCTCTCTCAATATTATTTCAGATAACACAGGACTTGCCCTATCATCCGATATCCGTCTTCGTATTCACGGCCGAGCCTCCCGTGGGGCTCCGCAAAAACACTTGCGCATTTATGGACCTGAAGTTTTTGAGGACTTGACGCTTTCGTTACCTGCTCTGCGCCCAAATTCAAATCAAGATGAATACAAAAACTTAATTCTGCGGGCCCCAGACATCCTATTTTCTGTCAGTCTCGTTGCAAGTCAACTGGTTCAATACATTGTCCGTGACCTAGACTTTGAAAGCCTACACAATCAAGCCTGTGTCGCATTCATCAATGGAAACTACTGGGGTATTCACTATATTGAGGAACGTTGCGACAAACACTTTCTCGCTCAACACTGCGGAGTTAATCCCGATGCATTGGATCTCATCGATTGGGATAGGCAAGCCTATGTCATGGAGGGTAATCTGGATGCATTCAATCATTTGATGCAGGAACTGGAAAACAACGATATGTCCTCGAATTCAAATTATCAAAACATCGCTGATCAACTGGACATACCGTGTTTCATTGACTACATTTCCGCACAAATATTTTTTGCCAATGAGGATTTCCCCGTCAACAATGTCCGCATGTGGCGTTCATATGAGCCCGATTCCAAATGGCGCTTCATTTTCTTTGATGCCGATGCATCCATGCGTCAACACTGGCAAAACAGATTAGCAGATTTCTTATCGAACTCTGAAAAATCTGACCCTGTGCACATCATTTTCAACGCGTTATCCAAAAACCCTAACTTCATAAAACAATTTCACAGTCGCTTTATCTATTTGCTCAATGGTCTATTTACCCCAAACAATCTATTGAAGCACCTCGAAGAATTTACCGAAAAGTTTCAACCACTTGTAATCGATCAATCTCAGCGTTGGCATCGACCCGAGAGTTACACTGCTTGGGAAAACGCAATTGCACAAATTCGGCAGTTCATGCTTTTGAGGCCGCCTGTAATGACTGACCAATTGAATCAACAGTTCGAACTTCCGTTTACCCTTTTTCCGAATCCTTGTAGTAACCAAGCGGCTATAGACTTTCACTCCGCGATAAATTCCGCGGACCATACGTCTCAAAACTTGTTTCAAATTGTTTTCAAATCAGCTCTTGGCCAAGCCGTAGATGTGCCGATACAACAATCTCATAACAATGTGGTCATTGACACATCCAAACTTCAGTCGGGCTTATACTTAGTTGAAGTTCGAATGCCTATGATGACTTATGTTCACCGAATGATCGTTCAGCATTGACATGAAGAAAAAAATGCAAAACGTCCATTTTCGCACAGTGGATGAACTTTTAGATTGGTTGCCAGCCGAAGAACTTGAAATGACGAATATTCTACGTCATCAAATTCTCGATTGCATTCCGTGGGCAAAAGAAAAACTTTCGTACCAGGTGCCATTTTACTCCGGCCGGAAAACGATTTGCTTCATTTGGCCAGGTAGTGTTTGGTGGGGCGGGAAACAAACACTGACTGGCGTACAAATGGGCTTTACGCAAGGAAATTTGCTGTCAAGTCACGGGGATTACTTCGAAAAAGGAACGCGCAAACAAGTCATCACAAGGGTTTTTACCAACAAAAAAGAAATGGATCTGGAGTTGATTCGTGCGTGCCTTTACGAAGCAGCTATGATTGATCAAGGTCATTCCCCCGACACATTCAATACACGTGCATCATTGCTTTAGGCCTTTTTTCTGCGCTTCGTACGTTCCACTTCCCATCGACCCAAACGTAATTTTTGTTTGATGTGGGTTGCCGTTTTTAATCGCTCATATTGGACCGGCTCACTGTTATCCTCGGATTCAAACATTTCCTTTTTCTTTCTTTCAACGAAAGAATAAACCGCCGAGTGCTCTACTCTTTGTTCCAATTTATCTCCCAAAAAAGCAAGCAAAGTCACAGGAGCAGCTGGCTCTAGCGGTCTTGTTGGACGCGCTGCGCCTTCATCTCGTTTAATCTGCGGTTGCTCCTGAGCGAGATTCTGCTCCAATTGCATCGGGGACTCATCCAGCGGGGTGCTTAGTGTATCGTCATCATTAACACCCTCTTTAAGCTCAGGAGCAATAGGTTCTACATGGGCCATCTCATCTAAAGGATTAACCTTGGGACTCGGTACCTGTGGCGACTTTTTCTGTTCCCGCTGTTCAGGTTGCGAAATAGTATCAACGGTGATAGGTTGTTCGGTGCTCGCAACATCATTGTTTATCGCCGGGGCCTGCAGTTCCGATTCAATGGAATCTTGCCCATTTTCAGCTACGCCTGTTGGATGAATTGGGCTCATCTCCCATGGGCGCCAAATACCAATTCCAATCACAAAAACCGCTGCAATCGCAGCCGCGCGTCGAATGGCCGGAGTAAAGAAAATAACGCGCGTTTCCTTTTGCTTCAGAGACGATTTGCCTTCAAACGTGATTTGCTCTGGCTGCAGACGCATCTTTTTAAGTGCTTCGACATTTGCCGCAAAAACAATCGAAGCAGCGGCCTTCTGTCGTGCTATCAACTGAAGTTCTGCAGGTAGTTCCCCTTCGGCATAAGCAGCCGCAAGATCCATTTCATTGCTCCAATCAACTTGATCGGGAAAATAAAGGTTCGCCTTGTCCCACGCATCGATTTGTTCTGGCGATACGATTGGCAAGAGCCCTGCCGCCTGAAGTTCGAATTCTTGTTGTGGAGTCAACCGATCAGACACCTGTAGAATAGATTTTCCCTCAAACTCCAAATGTTCAGGGCGAAGCACCGTTGCCTTTAAAGCTTCGAAATGACGTGCCTGATCTGCATCCTTGAGGATTAGCTTAAGTTCGTCTAGTTCACCCAAAGTAGCTTCGCCATCAATGGCCAGCATCATTAGGATAGATGTACGATCTAAATCATCATCGATTTTTATATCCTGCTTATCATCAAAAGAAACTGCCTCTTGAGGTAAAGAAAAACCCATGACATCCTCGCACTCCGCCTGGATATCCGGATTCGCCAATAGAAAAGCCTCCACCTGATGTTGCGCATCAGGCGTTAGATTACCCTCTAGATAATCTATCAAAAAAGCTTCATAATTATTTCTATTGATTTCCATTCTTTTTTCTAAACCACGTAATCCATCTTAACCAAATATTCCTTCAATGAAACACGGCCCCGGTAGATATACACCTTGACCTGTGATTCGTTTAATCCTGTGATTTTTTCAATCTCCTCATAACTATATCCTTCATAATCACGCAACATGATCACACTCTTTTGCACAGGCGGCAAACGATCCAATGCTTCGTGTAAGATCTCATTAAGGTCGCTATACTGCTTTGAGGTACTTCCACTACCCACATGCATTTCATGATGGTTATAATCACGATGACGTTTTTCGCGTCGTATTTGATCGATCATCGTGTGATATCCTGCGGTGAAAATGTAACTCTTTGCTTTCTCAAAAGCAACCTCTTCCACTTTCGTCCAAAGTTTGGCAAACGTATCTTGAACCAAATCCTTCGCCTTATCTCGATCATTGACATTCTTCATCAAAAAACGATATAAGCCGTCGGAATAAAGATCCACACATTTGTTATACTCTGCGGTAGTCATTCTCTATAAGGCAAGTGGTTGTATCAAACAAGCATAAGACGCCTGCCCATTCACGAAGTTACAAACGATCGAAAAAAAAACCTATCTGATTAATGTTCAGCGCATTGCGTCAGCCACCGGAGGGATTCTGATTGGCCTCTCGTCCAAAAAACAATGGCATATGGCAAAGCTTATCTGATCAAAAAAAATGACTTCGATACCAAGTTGAAGAGTGCACACTGTCATCCAGCGGTCAAGCAACTGCGCTTTGATGAACAACCATTTTACCATTGAGCTTGAAAAAAACAACTATTAATAAAAGTTAAACAACAAGTAAAATACGTTTCTCGTTCGTCCAATGAAAAATATATAAGCCCATGAAAAATCTCCTATTCTTCACCATGACCTTATTCGCGTTTTCGACATTGTACGGTCAGGCAGGAAAACTTACAATCAACACAGGTGTAAACATTAAAACAGACACTGTGCAAATGCGTATCTATGACAACGCAGTGACTGATACTTCTAAAGAATTGCGAACCCTGTTTTTAAAAATGAAATATGGTGATTACGAAATTCTGAACTCGGAAGACATCAAACAACTAGCAAAGGGAGGAAATTATGCCATAAGTGTTGACCTCTTGTACACCGATTATCAAAACACGGACGATCAAAACCTACTCAACCGACGTCGCATAAATGAGCTCTATTTCTTATACCCTGATGTTTTCAAACAGAGCATGGTTACCTGGCGATTCGTCAAACAAGTTGGTTTTATAGATGAAGGTGGCGCTAAAAAAATGCCCCATGGCTTCCTCATCAAATATCGAGCTACGCCCCACTATACCTATACTGACATTAAAACACAATTGGAGAATATTTCGGTAGCAACCGTGCCAGACACAAGTCTCTTCAAGCACTTCCGCAAACACATCAACAGTTCAGACGATTTGATTTGTGTTGATATGACGGGGAGCATGTCTCCATATTACAAACAGCTCTTTCTCTGGCTTACATTAAAAGGCAACACCAAAGACACGCTTAAGTATGCACTATTTAATGACGGAAACATGAAATCCGACCACTTGAAAAAACCAATGTCCACAGGTGGTGTTTATGTGTTCAAGAGCAATTCACAAGATACAACCGCTCAACAACTTCTCAGGTGTATCAGTGGTGGGGGTGGTGGGGATTCGCCAGAAAACAATATCGAAGCTGCAATGGCGGGGCTCAAAAAATTTCCGAAATCAAAAGAAATTATCATGTTAGTTGACAACTGGGCGGATATGAGGGATTACAGCTATATATCCGACATCACCAAGCCCGTCCGCGTGATTATATGCGGGTCTGAATTTGGTGGTATCGAGTATCCGATAAATCCTCAATACCTTGATCTAGCCAAAAAGACCAAGGGATCCATTTGTACCATAGAGGAAGAAATATCCGATTTAAGCAAAGTCAACGAAGGATCTGAAATCACCCTTGGAGGCTCGAAATACGTTTTTAGTAGCGGTCGCTTTATTCGTAAATCGTAAAAAGAAATTGAAGCATAAAAAAGCCCTGATCATCGAATCAGGGCTTTATACTATAACTACCGAAGTAGTTCGTTTATCTTTTTTAATCATTTCATCTCGTCGGCTAGTGGTTATTGCTGATTTGAACCATTTGCAGACGTAAATCATTAAGATCGATGAGTTTGGCCAAATATGAATTGATGTTACCATGTTGCATGTTTTCGATGGCCTGTTGCTTCATTGCGAAGTATTTGTTCTTTAACTCGTTCATGACTTTGATGTTTTATTGGTTAAACTTCTTTGTAATCCTTGTACCATTATCGGTACGTATACCCTCCATTTCAACCATCGTGCCAAAACTCATAAACACCACGTAACCCACGTCATACAAGGGATACAGAACACCAAAAAAAATTCAATTATGCCTGATTCGACTCCTCGAGGTACATTTTAGGAAAAAACACAAAGCAGATTCAATTTTAACCGATAAAACGGCTGTCAACCCATTTGGAGGCAAATTAAAGATCTTATAAAACGACAGAAAAGGACATTGTCTGGACTAGACTACCATGGAGGAGGACTGTACAATATCACTTGCTCAAATCAGCCAAATAAGCCGCTACATCCTTGCCGACTAAAAAGTCCACGCTTAAATGATTTGTTCGACGGTTACGTACTTCTGTGCTGCTGATCTCGATGCGCGGCGCAGCAAACATTTGATATTCCAAGGTCGGATCGACACCCTTTGTGTCGGCACCCAATCTCGGATACACCCAAATTTTCAAATGTTTCTTTAAGTACTCCACATTGCGCCATTCGTGAAATCTTGACAAGTTGTCTTCGCCCATAATCAAATGCCATTCATTTTTTGGATGCTTAGATTGTAGCTCCAACAGCGTTTGGCAGGTGTAACTAGGTACCGGCAACTCTAGTTCTGTTGTATCGACCTTTAATTGCGGATAATCATATAAGGCCAATGCTGTCATGTTCACCCGGTGAACAACATCCATCAAAATAGCCGGGTCCTTATGGGGATTATTGGGACTCACGACAAACCACACTTCATCTAAACCAATTTGTTCCTTCGCATAATGCGCAACAATGACATGCCCCAAATGAGGTGGATTGAACGAACCAAAATAGAGTCCTACTTTCATTTTTGCTGGAGAAAAGCGGACACCTGTAATTCAGCTTGAATCATAGCATCCTCAAGTATATCATTGACAATAATGGTATCAAACTTTGCAGCATAGGCCATTTCAGATTGTGCCTTAGCAATGCGCATAGCTATTTTCTCTGGTGTTTCAGTACTCCGATGGCGCAAACGAAACTGCAAGGCCTCTAAACTCGGTGGCTCAACAAAAACAGCAAAAGCACTTGCTCCAAAAATCTTCTTCAAATTCAAACCACCGATCACATCTACATCAAAAATGACATGTTTGCCAGAAGACCAAATGCGCTCAATCTCTGAACGCAACGTTCCATAATATTGATGCTCATAAACTTCCTCCCATTCGAGAAACTCGCCATTCTTCGCTCGTGTTAAAAACTCATTGGGATCTAAAAAATAATAGTCCTTACCATGTACCTCATGACTGCGTTTTTCACGCGTGGTCGCAGATATTGAAAACGCCAATTGCAAATCGGTGTTGTTCAATAAGTGATGAACCAACGTGGTCTTGCCCGCTCCACTTGGAGCTGAAAAAATGATGGCTTTTCCTTGGTGATTCATGGATGCAAATTTAAGCGTACAGGGCTATAACACATTGTTGATTTGCTCCTTAATCTTCTCCAGTTCATCCTTCATCACAACCACAAGGCGCTGCATTTCTGCATCATTCGCCTTACTGCCAATAGTGTTGATTTCGCGACCTACTTCCTGTGAAATAAACCCAAGTTTCTTACCACTTGCCTCGCCCTTCAATTCTTCTTCAAAATGTTCACAGTTGGTTTCTAGACGTTGATTCTCCTCAGAAATATCCAAACGCTCTAAATAATAGATCAATTCCTGTTCAAATCGATTTTGATCTACTTTATCCACCGGTATCAATTCTTCCAAGTTATTCCGCAGCTTTTCACGCACCTTTTCATTGCGAAGTTTTATAGGAGACTGCAACGCAATCCGTGTTTGTTGAATCAATTGAATGCGGAGAACAAAATCACTTGCCAATTTCTCACCTTCAACTCTGCGGTAAGCGTCAAACTTCTTATAGGCATCTTCGACAACTCGCATCAAACCGCTCCACTCGTTTTCGTCAAGCTCACTGTTTTCTTGCTTTAAAACGTCCGGAATACGCATAATCGAATTCAAGTAATCCGGATTCGGCATGCCAACACGATCTGCCATCTCTTTCAAATCTTGGTAATAGGCTTCGATCAATGGAATGTTCAAGGTCATCCGTTTTTCGACCTCTAAGCTTTCATAATACACCAAAAGATCTGCCTTACCACGTTGAATGCGGTCGCTTAACCATGAGCGTAAATCCAGCTCTTTTTCGCGAAACATGCTCGGAATACGCAAGTTTAGATCCAGCTGTTTGCTGTTCAATGAACGCAACTCTACGGTGTACTTGCGTTTCCCAACAATTCCCTCGGCTTTTCCGAAGCCAGTCATTGATTTTAACATAGTGAAGTAACTCCCCATTTCAAGGGGCCACGAAGATAATACCCCTACTGCGTTTATCGGGCAAATTGAGACCTTTTATTCCCCCTAAAGATTCTGATGAATTCCTAATCCAAGGCATTTGATCCAACCGCCCTATTTTTTACTCCGCATATACTTTTATAATTAACCCTGCGTTGTGCGATTGCAATTACATTTGGGAACCACAAATCATTGATGTCAATGACAACCCTATCCAATTCTCTTCGCTTGACGATGGTGATCATCGTAGCAATTGTTTCCCTTCTCATTCCCACTGGTTGCAACCATAATTCTCCCGTTGCATTCAATCCTGAGTTTGCCAAGTACATAGCTGGATACACGTCCGGTCAAGTGTCTATAGCCTCGACGATCAAAATACAATTGACCGAAGCCCTTGCCGCGCAAATTCAGTCCATGCAAATTCCGCTTGAAAAACTCGTTCAGACGAGCCCTGCAATCAGCGGTCAGACACATTGGAACGGCAACAACACCATTGAGTTCGTGCCAAATGAATGGCTGGACCGAGGCCAGAAATACACCGTGGATCTTCATCTGAACGAATTGGTCGAGGTCAAAAAGGAACTTGAAACCTTCAGTTTCGAGTTTAGAACGAAACCTCAATTTATCGATGTTCACATTGATCAAATTGTTCCTGTTCAAACACAAACTCCACAAACTCTTCGACTTGCGGGAACATTGCGGACGAACGATGTATGCGCAATAACCTCACTGCCGAGTGTTATAGACGCTTCATTCGGCGGTCAAGACATAGCGATACGTTGGGAAAATACCAATGAGGCCAATACCTATCGTTTTATTGCAGACAGCATCCATCGTCAAGAAAATAGCGAAAACATCGTGTTGCGATGGAATACACAAGCTATTGGCGGTAACGACGAAATGAAAATAGAACAGCGGATTCCTGGTAAGAGCGAATTCAACGTCTTTATGGTACAAGCCATTCAATTGCCTAATCAATATGCGCAATTGTTATTTTCATCGCCACTTAACCCGTCACAAGACCTGAAGGGATTGATCGACATCAGCGAATGCCAGAACGAAAAATTCATCATCGAAAACAACGAAGTGCGCGTCTATCCTTCTTCACCCTTAACCGGACAAAAAACAATATTCATACATCCTGGAATTAAAGGACTCAATGGAGACGTGTCTAAAGAAGAACAGAGCTTTGTTGTGACATTCGAGGATCTTAAGCCAAATCTGAAAATTGGAGCATCCAATCGAGTAATTCTTCCTTCAACTGATGGATTGGTGTTTCCATTCGAGGCC
>JBDKJN010000159.1:0-5701 GCA_039796595.1 Bacteroidota bacterium | reverse complement strand
TTCGTAACATTCATCGCACACGCCTGACAAATTATGATAGCTGCATACGATTCTTTACCCAAGCAGAGTTTGCTGTACTAGCAGATGCCTCTTTTGGAGTTGCTTCGTTTTTAAGGTGATGCCTTAGCGCAGCAATGGCCGCAATCGTTTCTTCATCTTCGAGCAGTTCATTTAGAACATCAGGCGTGAAATATTTTTTGACGAAATGTGTGTCAAAATTTCCTGATACAAAAGCGTCATGTTGGATCGCCCATTTGCAAAACGGCAAAGTAGTTTCGCATCCACTTATCTGATAATCATCAATCGCGCGAACCATTCTTTGAATGGCCTCATTACGATCCTTGCCATGCGTAATCAATTTAGCAATCATTGGATCATAATATATGGGAATTTCCATACCTTCTTCGAAACCATCATCGACACGAACGCCGGGACCAGCGGGTCTACGATACGTTATTAGTTTACCGATATCCGGCAAAAAATTGTTCTGAGGATCTTCAGCATATACGCGAATTTCAAGGCTATGTCCGTTGATTTTTAGATCATCCTGTTTAAAAGAAAGCGCTTCATTGCGAGCCACTTTGATTTGTTCTTTCACCAAATCAATTCCCGTTATCATTTCAGAAACCGGGTGTTCTACTTGTAAACGAGTATTCATTTCAAGGAAGTAGTAGTTGAGATTTTCGTCGACAAGAAACTCAACCGTACCAGCCCCAGAATAATTACACGCCCTCGCGACATCACATGCGCTCTCCCCCATTGCTTTGCGCAATTCGGGCGTAAGAATGGCCGAAGGAGCCTCCTCAACCACCTTTTGATGGCGTCGTTGAATACTGCATTCTCGTTCAAACAAATAAACCACATTGCCATGATTATCTGCGAGCACTTGAATCTCAATGTGTCGAGGCCCCGCGACGTACCGTTCAATGAATACAGAGCCATCACCAAATGAATTCAAAGCTTCACTAATAGCACGATTCATCTGTTCTTCTAATTCCTCAATACGCTCAACAATACGCATTCCTTTACCTCCACCGCCAGCGCTAGCTTTAATGAGGATAGGTAATCCCACTTCGAGAGCAGTTCGCTTGGCTTCCTCAGGATCAGAAACAGCACCTTCTGTTCCTGGCACCATTGGGATATTGTATTTGCGTGCTGCATTTTTCGCGCTGAGTTTATCCCCCATAATTTCCATTGCCTCGGCACTAGGACCAATCAAAGTGATATTATTGGCTTTAACCTTTCGAGCAAAATCAGCATTTTCGGATAAAAAACCATAACCTGGATGAATACCATCCACATTCAAATCCTTACAGATTTGGATAATCTTGTCACCTAACAAATAACTTTGATTTGAAGGTGGCGGTCCAACACAAACAGCCTCATCAGCATATTTGACGAATGGTGCGTTGCGGTCCGCTTCAGAATATATAGCAACAGTAGCAATACCCATTTCTTTGGCCGAACGCATAACACGTAATGCGATCTCACCACGGTTGGCAACTAGAATTTTCTTCATAATTCAATAATACGATTCTAAAGAAGGCGAAGTTAAGTAGAGATCAAAAATGATTTTCTCAAAATATATACATTAATCTTGAGAGCCTTCTTCCGGCACCATTTCACTGCCAAGTACAGAAGCCACAGGCTGTGGTAAAGCCCATTTGAGATAGATAAATCCAATAACCCCTGCAACAGTTGAAGCCATAAGAATGGCAATCTTGGAGGTATTGATCATTTCAAGGTCATCAAAGGCAAGAAGAGTAACAAAAATGGACATCGTAAAACCAATGCCTCCTAGCATGCCGACACCAAGTAATTTCTTAAACCCCACTCCATCAGGCATCTGACACCAACGAAGAGCTGTTGCCCCCCAACAGAACAACGAAATCCCAAGTGGTTTGCCGATGACTAAACCCGAAAGAATTCCGATGGAAGACAACTCCATCATCGCCGAAGAAAAACTGCCGTGAAAAACTACAGCTGTATTGGCCAGTGCGAACAGCGGCAGAATAATAAAGGCGACTGGGCGATGCAATACATGTTGCAGTTTGTATGAGATTGAATCCTTTGAGCCATCGGCAAATGGAATGGCAAAGGCAAGCAAAACACCCGTTATAGTGGCATGCACTCCAGAATGCAACATAAAATACCACATGCATACACCTCCTAATAAATATGGCCATAACACATGCACTTTTTTTCGATTGAGCACAAGTAGTAAGACAAAAATTCCCATTGCTATGCCCAGATGAAAGAATGAGATGCCTTTCGAATAAAACAATGCGATAACGATGATTGCCCCGAGGTCATCAATAACCGCTAGAGCAGTAAGAAAAACCTTTAAAGCGATAGGTACGCGACTACCCAATAAAGAAAGTATACCCAATGCAAAAGCTATGTCAGTAGCCATCGGAATTCCCACACCATCAGCACCCGATGTTCCGGCATTAAACAGATAATAGAGTAAAGCCGGTACAAGCATTCCACCAAGTGCACCAGCAAGAGGCAATCCAGCTTTTTTCAAGGTAGATAATTCGCCGATATACACTTCGCGCTCAAGCTCCAAGCCGATCATTAAAAAGAAGATAGCCATAAGACCATCATTGATCCAGTGCTCGAACGAGTGGCCACCAATCGGAAAAGACCACAAGTGGTGATATGCATCGTGCCATGAACTATTTGCGACAATGAGAGAAAAAAGCGTACAAACGATGAGGATTAGACCACTCGACTTTTCACTTTCTATAAAATCCTTGAGCAACGCTGTAACTCTCATAGTAAAAAAATTAGCCAGCAAATGTAACGATCATTGCAGAATTCAGAACCCACAAAAAGAACGACTACCTATCCATAAATTACCTTGACTTCTGAATGTCGTACGCAGTGACTTTTGTTTTGCTCGAGCAAATCAATGCTGAATATGCAGCTATATTTGTTCTATGAATCAGGAGAATGAAACACCCCCGAAGACCGAAAGCAAAGCCAGAAGATGGTTTAAAAAAATCGGGTTCGTTGGAATCCTATTTTTTATCATCAAGGGTTGTATTTCAACAACTTTAATGATTTTAGCGGGTCAAGGACTCTTAAAAGGTTGCCAATGATCTTTTAATAAAGTTCATTCCAAAATTTTAAAAGCGACGTTTTAGTTCCTTCCTGGGGGTTGAAGCTGACTTTCTCCCAAGCACAAACATCACATTCTTCTTATTGATAACAGGTTTGCGACCACTTTTCCAATCATCTATCGTTTTGGTTGTGATCATTTCATCGTCATTGGTCAAATTGGTGGCAATGCACAAATAGGTATCCCCTTTTAACACAGAACAAGCCTCTTCAAAACTTTGATCATTACGAAAGGGAGTGTCCATAAACAATTGCGTTTCACCTTGAAATGCGGCGGCCTCCATTTGTTTGAATTTCTGAATGCGGTCATTTTTCTCTCGAGGAAGATAGCCATTAAAGGTGAACTTTTGACCACTTAAACCACTAGCCATCAGCGCCATTAAGATACTAGAAGGCCCCGAAACCGGTATGACACGAACTTGATTTTGATGTGCCAATTCAACAATTTGATGGCCGGGGTCTGCCACACAGGGCACACCTGCTTCACTTATCACTGCTATCGCATTACCCTCTTGCCAAGGCAGGATGTAAGATGGAATATCAGCTGGATCGGTGTGCTGGTTGAGAATGTAGAAGAATTTGTCTTCGAAATCACCCGAATAGCCAAGCCCTCTAAGAAGTCGACGCGCACTACGCACCTCCTCTACTATAAAATGATTCACCTCAATTGCCACATTTTGAGCAATACTGTTGGAGAAATCAGATACTGGCCCACCAAGAGTATTGGGCAATAAAAACAGCTTTGAAAGTTTATTCACAGGAATTGGTATTAATCCAAGTCCTCAAAAGTAATCTCAGACGGCTCACCATTTGCGTCAAAAGCCTTTGATTTGCGAACACTATCGCCAGAGCGGAAGCCATCCTTGCCTTGAAGTTCACGAATATGTTCAATTGCTTGATGTAACCCGTCGATAAAACCGTCAAAATCTTCTTTGTAAAGGAAAATTTTGTGTTTTTCGTATTGAGCAGGGCCATTTTCATCAAAATTCACCCGTTTGCTTTCCGTAATGGTCATAAAAAGATCCTTTCCTTTGGTCGCCTTGACATCAAAAAAATAGGTGCGCTTGCCTGCGCGAACGGAATGTGTGAACACATCGTCTTTGTAATTCTCAGACATAGAAATAGTACGTTGGTTAAATCCGGTTTAGCTTGAATCTTCAAAAATATAAAAATCACCGAAATTTCAAAATAAATTTTACTTATCTATTCCTTTCCAAAACTCTAGTCGAATTTATTAAAAAACAAGTAAATGTGTGGATTTGAAACCTTTTTCCCCCAAATTTGTTAAAGATTTTGCCTTGAGCCATTTTGCGATTTGCAATTTTAAGCTCAGCCTTAAACCAACGTACAAACACCAAACGAATGAGAGTTTTAAAACCCTTGTTGCTAGCCATTGCTAGCTTTTTCCTGCATTTTTATTCATTCGCACAAACCATCAGCACGGAAGGGCAAGAGCCCAATTGGGAGGAGATGATGCGCGATCCGAATTATTCATTTTATGAAATTCAAGCCAAATTCAACGAATACTGGGCTGGCCGACCTGTAGAACGAGGCAAAGGATTTAAGGCCTTCAAACGCTGGGAAAATTTTATGATTCCACGTGTTAACCCGCAAACAGGTGCTTGGCCAGCTCCCGATGCCGTATGGCAAGCCATGCAGGACAGTCCCCAAATGTTCCAACAAAATCAGGAAATGCCTGGCAACTGGTCCTATATCGGTAATACATCTGTACCAACAGGTGGCGGTGGGGCTGGTCGTTTGAACAGCGTGCGCGCTTTACCGGGCAGTACAACAACATGGTTTGTTTGTGCACCGGGTGGTGGATTGTGGAAAACCACGAATAGTGGCACATCATGGTCGATTGTTGGTACCGACTTTTTAGGATCTATTGGTTGCAGCGACGTCGCAATTGATCCAACCAATACGAATATTATGTATCTGGCAACGGGTGACGGCGATGCCGGTGATACCTACGCTCTGGGAGTTTTGAAGACTACAGACGGCGGTGTGACCTGGAATACCACAGGTTTGAACTGGAATGTAACGCAGACGCGCACTACCAATCGTATTCTAATACATCCAACGAACACTCAAATTGTTATAGTTGCAACAAGCAACGGTATTTGGAGAACAACAAACGGAGGAACCAACTGGACTCAAGAAGCCACTGGTGATATCAAAGATTTGATTTTCAAACCCGGCGATCCATCAACCGTTTACGCATGCACAGACCAATTCATGCGTTCCACTGATACGGGTGACACATGGACAACGATAACCACTGGCCTTCCTACAGCAGCCGCTGCTCAGCGCATGGCGCTTGCAGTTTCGGATGCCAACGCAGCATACGTTTATGTACTCGCTTCTGGTGGTGATAGCGGTTTCTTAGGACTTTATCGCTCAACCGATAGTGGACTTAACTTCACAACACGTTCCACTACACCTAACCTCATGGGTTGGAGCACAAATGGATCAGACGCAGGAGGTCAAGGTTGGTATGATTTGCGTGTGGTTGCTGATCCTTCCAATGCCGAAACCATATACACAGGCGGGGTCAATGTTTGGAAAAGTACTGACG
>JBDKJN010000158.1:0-12911 GCA_039796595.1 Bacteroidota bacterium | reverse complement strand
ATTTGAACATAAAAGTGGGCTGTTATGCAAGATGGATAAAAAAGTATACAGTGTTCGATCTTTATTAACTCACTTGACTATTGGAACTAAATTTTTGTTGGGTTGAAAGGACAACGCCACCAAAAATACAAGTAAACAACGAGTTGTACATTCTTGTAAAGCTAAAAAAGTTGTTGCCGCTGTAGACGACCTTGAATCACAGATTTGAAGGAATAGGGTTTCTTGTTAACCAATCTTGATAATTCATTTCGAATTTAACTTCATTCGTTCCATGCAGGCCAATCTCTCGCCAACCGGCCTTTCTGTAAAATTGCGCAGCTCGTGTACGCGGTTCAGTACCGAGCCAAATTGGAGTTGTAGTGTGTGAAAAATACCATTGTAGCATCGTTTCGTGAAGTTGTCTTCCAATGCCCAGCTTTTCGGACGAGGGATCGACAAATAATGCCCAAACATTGTGCTCTATCAAATCGACACTGGCAAATCCAACAAGCCGTCCATCGTGTTCACAAACCCAACTTTTACCGCGCGCATCAAGAAATTCTTCGTAGTCCTTATCCGAGATCAAACTCGGATCGGACAGGGTGTTTTCTTTCACCGCATTTCGTATCTTTTGCATTTGGGGAATATCTGCACGAAATGCTTCGCGAACGTTTATTGAATGAAGTGGCATTGAGTTTCGTATACGGTTATTTATTGGGCAGCGCAGGCATTATTTCAACGTTCGTGTTTTCTTCCACTTGCGGATGCGATCTTTCGCGTTTTTGAATGGCGATGATGTGTTGAGTTGAATCATTTTTCCCATCGTCCATTTGTCATACCAAGCGACCTCATACAGTTCTGCATTGGTCTTGCTTTCGATCAATTGCAAGATGGTTTGTGTGGTCACATCGAGTTTTTTTCGCAACGTTTTGAAGTCGTCCTTTGCGTAGTCCGCATAAAATTTTTGTGCGAGTTGCCCCAATTCATTCCATTTATAGCCCGTTTCGGGGAAATCGACATGATGACTCTTCGTTTTTTTATCGTTCCATTTGAGCACCAATTCACCCCAACCAATCAGGTAGGCCAAGAGATTGTTGATGCTCATCATCGTGTTTTTCGCATGGCCTTCGAGTTCTTTGGCTTCCGTGAGTGCAATAGGTATTGTCGCAACCTCTGCTGTCAACCTCTTGTATTGGTCAACGATAGCAGCGATCAATTCTTCTTTATTCTGGGGTATGGCCATGGTAAATGTATAGTGTACTTAGAGCAATCTACTCATTCTTATTGCTGTTGCGATGGAGCAGTGAAATGGTCATAAGCCGCTTTTGCAATTTCCGCGATAATTTTTTCATTGGTATCAAAATCTTCTTTTGATTCACTCACAAAAACGCTGATGTAAAAGTGCTCACCATTGGGCAAAAACACAATGCCAATGTTGTTGACGGCTGCGGTAATGCCGGTCTCTTTATTGGTGCCAGACCATCCCGTTTTGTGCGCCACAACAGTCTCTGCCGGTAGTCCTCCACGAATTCGCTTTTTTCCAGTGGTCGTTTCTTTGTTGGTTTGCCAGAAGAAGGCGTGACTTGATGGTGACATTAATCCATTGCTGTTTTTATAAAATAGACGTAGTGTTTCGGTGGCTGCTTTTGGGGTGGTCCAATTCTGAAACATATTTTCCCATTGCGCTTGCATGTCCTCTTCGTTGTAGGTGATCTGGATATTTGCGACTCCACTTTTTTTAATGTATTCTTCGACAGTTTTTGGTGTGCCAATGAGTCGAATCAATACATCGCAAGCGGTATTGTCGGAATGCGAAACAGAGTATTGAATGAGCTGACGAATGGTAAATGTTCCACCGTTGGGATAATCATCGCGCAGTGGACTCCAAAAATCTTCCGGCAACAACTCTTCTTTTGCGATTGTAATCTCTTGCTCCAATGAAAGTGCGCCTTTATCAATTTCAGCCAATACCGCTAATGCAATGTGGAACTTAAACACGCTTTGCATAGGGAAATGTTGATCTCCGAAAAAGGAAAGACTGTCCAATCCGTCTTGGCCAAGAATAGACACACCAACGATCGCTTTTTTCTGAGCGATGATTTCTTGGATTTGTTTTCTCAATGCTGCGGTTCTATCGGGCGTTGGAGTACAACCCGATGCCAAAAACAAACAAAGCAAAGTGATCGATAGTAATTTCAAAAGCGGTTTCATGGGTCCTGGGAAATGAGGGTATCAACTCAAAAATAAGGCGGGTAAAAAGGTTGGATAGTTTTTTTCAACGTCTTTTCTTCACAATGATGTTGGTAGATATTTAGCGGGTGGCGTCTGTGTCAAGCGACCTTGCTGATGTATTTTCGATGCGTGAATAAAGGATTTCTATAACTTTATTCCAAACCCGAACGATGCAAAATCACTTTCTCATCGCCCAACAATGGATTGAGGCTTTTAATAACAAAGATCTCGATGGATTGCTGGCTTTATACGATCCAAATGCTCAGCATTTCAGCCCCAAACTAAAGGCACGGTTACCCGAGACCAAAGGCTTGATCACAGGCCATGCCGCCATGCGGGATTGGTGGCAGGATGCCTTTACACGTCTCCCCAATTTGCATTATGCTCCAAGTCAATATACCATTCAAGACAATCGTATTTTCATCGAATACATCCGCCAAACGCCTGGTGAAGAAGACATGGATGTGGCAGAATATCTGGAAATCGCTGAAGGCAAAATTGTTCGCTCCAGGGTGTATCATGGATAAAACTTGAAATTCAATTAAACCTTTTTGATTGATCTCACTCTATAGGGTAGTGGATGGAATTTACGCAGGGTTGAATAAATGATCCGCACAACGACGTAAATTCCATCCGATATATCAAACCTCTAAAACGCTAGCTTATGAAGGCGATCCTCTTGACTTTTTGTGTTTGCGCAGTATTCATGGTGAGTGCCCAAGTTCTACCAAATGTGTGGGTGGTTAATGTGGATGACGCTACGGGTTACAATGGCTATGTGACCAACGTCCAGGCGGTATATACCGATGCCAATTTCTGTTACATCGAAACCAATAACATCGCATCATGGATCGAAGATGGTTTCGATTGGCCCAATAATCCGTGGTTTCCAGAGGTGATGAATTATACGTTTAAGTTTCCTTTTGTGCCGGTCATGAATAACGGAACGTCGGTCGGAACACCCTATGGACATATTGGTGTGTGGACCAACGGCGTGAGTATTTACAATCCCAAAGACGCGCACTCATGGCTGGAAAACGAGGTGTGGTTTCAGAATGCGTTCTATTTCGAACATTTGATGATCGAGACCATGGATCCTTGTTTGGGTCATCCCAACGCTTCGCACGAATATCATCTGCATGTGAATCCAACTTGTTTGTACGATGATACCGATAGCACTCAACATGCGCCTATCGTTGGATATGCATTTGATGGTTATCCGATTTATGGTGCGTATGGTTATGCGAATTCCGACGGTACAGGCGGAATTGTCCGCATGACTACCTCCTATCAATTGCGCAATATCACCGAGCGTACGGTTTTGCCGGATGGAACGGTCCTGGCCGCCAACGACCACGGTCCAACACTCGAGCAATACCCTTTAGGTGCTTATGTCGAAGATTTTGAATACGTTGCCGGAAGCGGGAATTTGGACGAGTTCAATGGTCGGTTTTGTATAACACCAGAATATCCGCAAGGCACATACTGCTATTTTGCGACCCTCGATCACAATTTGAATCCTGCATATCCCTATGTCTTGGGTCCGCATTTCAGGGGCATGCCGTTGATGATGAATATGGGACCCAATAGCGGAAATCTTGAAATCCCTGCGGATGCACAACCTTATTTAAGCGCAACGGAGATAGCGGTTACCAGCGATTGGTTGGTATTTCCGAATCCAACCTCTGATAGCGTCACGTGGAATACTGATCAGCAAGGCGATTGGACTGTAGTCTCTATGGATGGAAAAGTGTGCGCGCAAGGCGTTGGATATACCGCCGATATATCGGCATTGGAATCAGGTGTCTATATTCTGCAATTGACGAACAGATTGGGCCAAAGCACTAAATGCATCATCAAAGAATGAACAGGCTTTCATATTTAATCACCGTTAGTTGGTTGTTGATCGCCCAGATAACAACAGGACAAACTGTGGGCTTGACTGTACACGGAACGAATAGCCACAATGGGTATTTGCTGATGAGTCCGATTGCAAGCAACGGAATTTATCTCATCAATGATTGTGGTGAAAGCATTCATGAGTGGACATCGGCCTACAAGCCTGGTTTAAGTGCCCACTTGTTGCCGGATGGAAGTCTAATGCGCACTGGAAATGTAAATAACACTTCATTTGGTGGTGGCGGATCAGGTGGTGTTGTGCAACGATTGAGTTGGGATAACGAAATCATTTGGGAGATCATGCTTTCTGATGACAACACCTGTCAACATCATGACATCTATCCCTTGGATCTCGACCGTTTTTTGGTGATTGTTTGGGAAAAAAAGCCCATTGCAGAGGCTATAGCACTAGGTCGAACAGTGAATACTGCTATCGATTTTGTATGGAGTGAAAAAGTTCAAGAGATAGTGGTGACGGGTGAAAATACCTATGATGTCATTTGGGAATGGAAAGCATGGGATCATCTTGTACAAGACGCGGACACAACACTTCCAAACTACAATGCGATTGAAAACGCGCCGCGACGCATCGACATCAATTATGTCACAGGCCCACCAACCAACGAGGATTGGCTGCATTTTAACAGCATCGCTTACAATGCAGAGTTGGATCAAATTGTACTGAGCGTTCACAATTTTTCGGAGCTCTGGATTATCGATCACAGCACTACGGTAGCTGAGGCTGCTTCCAGCGAAGGAGGCTATAGTGGATACGGTGGTGACATTCTTTATCGATGGGGAAATCCGCAGGCTTATGATCAAGGAACTGCGAATACGCGAAAGCTGTATGGCCAACATCACGTGACATGGATTCCAACGGGATTTGCCAACGAACAACAATTGATCATGTTTAATAACGGCCTCAATCGTCCACAAGGCGATTATTCAAGTATTGAACGGATTTCATTGCCTTGGAACGGAACCGATTACACGTATGCATCGGGTGAAGCTTTTGCGCCATCGACGGCCGATTGGACCTATACGGCAGAAGTGCCAGAGGAATTTTATAGCTCAAATATTTCGGGTGTTTATCCTTTGCCTGACGGTGGATCGATTATCACCGCTGGAAGTTCGGGCAAATGTTTTCAAATTAATGCCGAAGAGCAGGTGGTATGGGAATACATCAATCCAGTTTCAGCTAACAGTTTTTTGTCAACCACTCAAGCGGCTAGCAATAACACTGTTTTTCGTTTTGCTTATTACGCGGCGGATTATTCCGGTGTTTTGAATCCTGACGCCGATGGGGAAGTATTGGAATTGGATCCCGTGGTGCCTGGTCTTTGTGAAACGCAATCCATCGAAGTCTTCGGACAAAGTGATGATGTTCAACTGCATGATAACATTTTATGGATTGAAAACAATACCCCTTGGGTGATCATCAACCTGCAGGGTCAAACCGTGATGTCTGGTTCTACAGCGGCCCAAATTCCATTGGACAAAATTCCTCTTGAGGTTTTTATTGTTGTCACACCGAAAACTGTAAAGCGGATAATGAAGCTGTAAACCGAATGAATGTTCGGTAGTGTGTAATGAGGATGTTATTCCGCGACCTCAGCTACCTCCACCCAGTCGCCATGCGATTTGATCAATTCGATCAACTCCTCCACAGCTTGTTCTTCGGGCACATTTTTCTTTACGACTTCTTTCTCCTTATATAAGGTGATCTTACCTGGACCTGTACCGACATAACCATAGTCTGCATCGGCCATTTCACCGGGGCCATTCACAATGCAACCCATGATCCCGATTTTTACGCCTTTGAGGTGGCTCGTTTTGCTCCGAATTTTTGCAGTGGTTTCTTGCAAGTCAAAGAGTGTTCGGCCACAGCTCGGACAAGAGATGTATTCGGTTTTTGAAATCCGGGTGCGCGTGGCTTGGAGAATACCAAATGCGGTTGAATTCACGCGTTGCATCGCTATGGACGCGGCACTGATACAAATGCCATCGCCTAAACCATCAATCAATAATGCGCCCATGTCGGTGGAGGCAAACAACATAAAAGGATCTTCATCCGCGGTAGAATAACTGCGTTCGAAAATGACAGGAATGTCACACTTCGCATGCATCAGTCGGAATATGGCGGCGCGTTGTGCAGCCATGCCATGTTCATGTTGTGTGGTGATCCACAGCACGGCATTGGAATGTTGTTGTAAGGCTGCGATGGTGTCGTTTTGAATTTCATTTGCATCAGCCTCTACAAAATAGAGTTCCGTATTTGGATGGAGCTGTTGAAAGGCTGACAACTCGGCAATTGGAATGCGTGGATAACTGCGCGGTTGATCGCGATGTGTAATCCAAGTGGGATAGTTGTAAATGATCCCAAGTGTACCTGGAATCTCGAAATTCACACTTCGATCACCTGCATAAATATAGTCCGCAGCCATATCGGTCAGATTCCATTTGTCGAGCGGAACGGAATAATTACAGCCTACTGCAAACAAGGATGCAGCGGTGATTTCCAATTTTTGCGAATAGTCTGCGATAACACGTGGTACGTTTTTGCCGCCTATATTTTGAACCGCATGGGTCTCCCGACGGTGGTAATGAAAAGGATCGATGGGTGACGCAATCTCTTCGCTTGCTGCTGCATTGGTGCGGTTGGCGTAGCGTTCTGCTAAAATGCGTGCAACTGGAATTTCTGCTTCTGGCGCTTCCGTAAGGCTTACTCGAATGGTGTCGCCCAATCCATCTTCCAACAATGTGCCGATGCCCACAGCACTTTTAATGCGTCCATCTTCCCCATCTCCAGCTTCTGTGACACCCAGGTGCAGCGGATAATTCATGCCCTGTTGCATCATTTCGTGTACCAACAATCGATAGGCCTGAACCATGACCAGGGTATTACTGGCTTTCATCGAAATCACGATATCGTGAAAGTCATGGTCACGGCAAATACGTAAGAACTCCATGGCGCTTTCTACCATTCCATGAGGCGTGTCTCCGTAGCGCGACAGGATGCGATCGCTCAAGGACCCGTGGTTGGTTCCAATGCGCATTGCAGTGCCATGTTCTTTGCACAACAAGACCAGTGGAGTGAAACGTTCACGGATGCGCTCAATCTCAGCGCGGTAGGTTTCGTCCGTGTATTCGATTTCTTCAAACTTCTTTTTATCTGCATAGTTGCCAGGATTTACACGCACTTTTTCCACGATTTTGGCTGCTATTTCAGCTGCATTCGGTGTGAAATGAATATCGGCGACAAGAGGCGTGGAATAACCCAGTTTGCGGAGTTCGTCCTTAATTAGTGCAAGGTTTTCTGCTTCCTTTTTGCTCGGCGCAGTGATACGAACTAGCTCGCATCCGGCATCAATCATGCGACGACTTTGTTCCACCGTCCCTGGAGTGTCCATGGTGTCTGTGGTGGTCATACTCTGCAAACGAATCGGTTGTGTACCGCCCAATTGCAATGCGCCGATCGTTACCTCACGGGTTTCGAATCGCTTAAACGCAAATAGGGAGTTGCAGTATTTTTTGTCATCTTGATTCATAGCGCAAACATAACAATGGATTGGGCCAGGTGTTCACTACCTCATGTTTTGGTTGAGACGGATACAGTCCTTTTGCAGCGCTGAAAGTCGACTGTGATCAACAAAAAAACCGAAGCATTGTGCTTCGGTTTTTGGAATATTGATGTCGTAAAATCTTTATTTAGCGGCGGTATATCGTGCAGCAACTTTGTCCCAGTTGATCACTTGGAAAAACGCTCCGATATAATCTGGACGACGGTTTTGGTAGTTCAAATAATAGGCATGTTCCCATACATCAAGTCCTAAGATAGGTGCGCCACCGCAGCCGATGCCGGGCATCAATGGATTGTCTTGATTGGCTGATGAACAGACCTCTACCTTACCCCCTTTTTGTACGCAAAGCCACGCCCAGCCTGAGCCAAAACGTGTGGTAGCTGCTTTGGTGAACTCTTCTTTGAAACCATCAAAACTGCCGTAAGCTGCGTCAATTGCGGCCGCGAGCTCTCCACTTGGCGCTTTGGCGCCACCAGGAGTTAAGATGTCCCAAAATAGATTGTGGTTATAAAACCCACCTCCGTTGTTGCGCACTGGAGTGCGTTCAAAGCCTTGAATCATCACTTCTTCAATGCTCATATTGTCCAGGTCCGTTCCAGCAATAGCGTTATTGAGGTTGGTGGTGTATGCTGCGTGGTGTTTGCCATGATGAATTTCCATGGTACGCGCATCGATATGTGGTTCCAATGCGTTGTAAGCGTATGGTAAAGGGTCAAGTGTAAATGCCATTGTTTTGGTTTTTTATTGTGTGAATGGAATATAAAACGGGGTAAAAATACAAGCCTTTGTTTTTTTGAAAAAGGCAAGTGCAAATTTTTATTAAGTTGTATTCAAAGCCGGAAAAAGAATGGGGCAATTGTTGCTTTGGTGGACGCTGTTTTCACCGATCTTTTGATTGTTTTCCCAGTGTGTTTTTGAACGGAAAACAACAGCAATGTTTTAACGTGTACTGCTCGAAATGCGCCATTACCTGAGGCTTTAGATAGATTTTCATTTGAAAGCTGGTCGTGGTAGATACGCTGTCCAAGCCTAAAACAATGTGATTGGGCATTTGTTTTTTCGCTCAACATATGGTTGATAACTCGGTTCATTTGTTCATAGAGGCGGCTTAACTATGCTGTTACAGTCAAATATCTTTGAATTTGGAATTCGGTGTGTAGAATCAACATGGAAAGGAAGTTTTAACCCTTGAAATACAAAGTTCTAAGTGCATTTGAATCACCTGATAGAGACAATTTAGAAATACCCTACAGCCAGCACAACCAATATGGGACTTTTTAGCTTCCTGACCCAAGAAATAGCCATAGACTTAGGCACCGCCAATACCATCATCATTCAAAACGACAAGGTGGTAGTCGATGAACCGAGTATCATTGCTCGTGATCGCACATCCAATAAAACGGTTGCTGTTGGTCGTCAGGCCCAGCAAATGCATGGCAAAACCCACGAAAATATCAAAACGATTCGCCCATTGAAGGATGGAGTGATAGCGGATTTCCACGCGGCAGAGGATATGATCAAGGGAATGATCAAGATGATCGCCAAGGGCAAAGGGTTGTTCAACCCAAATTTGCGTATGGTGATCTGTATCCCTAGCGGCATCACTGAAGTAGAAAAACGTGCGGTTAAGGACAGCGCTGAACACGCCGGTGCAAAGGAGGTGTATTTGATCCATGAGCCAATGGCTGCGGCTATCGGTATCGGTATCGACGTGGAAGAGCCGATGGGCAACATGGTCATCGATATCGGTGGTGGTACCTCTGAAATCGCCGTAATCGCGTTGGGTGGTATCGTTACCGACAAAAATATTCGTGTTGCAGGTGATGAACTCACTCAGGACATTGAGGAATACATGCGCCGACAGCACAATATTTTGATTGGTGAACGCACGGCCGAACAAATCAAGATCGAAGTAGGTGCAGCACTTCCCGAATTGGATAGCCCGCCTGCAGATTACAGTGTGCGTGGTCGCGATTTGATGACGGGTATTCCGAAAGAAATTACGGTTTCCTACTCTGAAATTGCTCACGCTTTGGACAAAAGCATCGCGAAAATCGAAGAAGCAATCATGAGTTGTTTGGAGAACACACCACCAGAGTTGAGCGCCGACATCTACAAGACAGGTATTTATCTTGCAGGTGGTGGTGCGTTGTTGCGCGGTTTGGACAAGCGTATCAGCATGAAAACCAAATTGCCGGTTCATGTTGCGGACGATCCGTTGCGTGCCGTTGCTCGCGGAACAGGTATCGCATTGAAAAATATCAACCGCTTCCAGTTCCTTATGCGTGAATCCTAATAGTGGATTGACTTATTTTTTTACCTCGACAAAGCCGAATCACCTAGCGCAGTATGAAAAACATTATAGAGCTAATCAAACGTTTCTATGTGTTGCTGTTCTACCTTGTATTGCAAGGTCTGGCGCTAGCCATGCTATTCAATAACACCAATTACCATAGAGCGGAGTTTATTCGCACCAGTACGGATTGGGTCGGGGGTATCTACTCCAAACGCGCGAGCCTGGCGCAATACATCAAACTCAACGATATCAACGATGAGCTGGCCTTGGAAATAGCTGAGTTGCGCAACGAACGTCCTGAGAGCTTTGAAATACAACGATTTGGTTTGGATTCGATCGTAGATTCTACCCTCAATCAACGGTATTTTTATCGTCAGGCCAAAGTGGTCAATGCCACGGCCAATAAGGAAAAGAACTACGTCACCCTGGATAGAGGCTGGGAAGGTGGAATCCAATTGGATATGGGGGTCATCGCCAACGGTGGAATCGTTGGGGTTGTGCGCAGTGTAAGTCAACATTACTCCATTGTCATGCCTGTGCTACACGCGGACTTTAAAGCCAGTGTGAAACTTAAGAAATCGGGTTATTACGGCTCTTTGATTTGGCAAGGTGGCAATCCCGGTCTTGCCGATTTGATTGATATTCCTGTCACTGCCCCCGTTCAAGTGGGAGATAGCATTGTGACAACAGGTTTCTCAACCTATTATCCTGCTGGTGTAATGGTGGGCCTGGTTGAGGAAATCGAACAAGCAAATACCGATACTTATTTATTGAAAGTGCGACTGAGTGTGGATTTCAGGAAACTGAGCTACGTAATGGTCATTCAAGATATCCGTAAAAATGAATTGGATTCGCTAAACGCTCAAATCGAACAATTGGATGCTGCAACTGGTAATCGCTAATACCGTCCGAATACTTTTTCTCATTCTCATTCAAGCAATGGTGGTGGGAAAAATCCATCTCTTTGATGGACTGATCTTGCCGTATGTATACATATTTGGTTTGTTGATGCTGCCTTTCCAAACTCCGGCCTGGTTGGTGTTGATCATTTCTTTTTTCACTGGCTGGCTCATGGATTATTTTACTGGTCCTGTGGGATTGCATACGAGTTCCTGTGTTTTTTTAGGATTCGTCATTCCTCTGGTCAATAAATTTTTGTCACCGCGTGAAGGGTATGATACAAGCCAACGCCCAACTGTGCAGCGGATGGGCATCACATGGTATGTGACCTATGCAGCCATTTGCACATTTTTGCACCATACCTTTTTGTTTTTTCTCGAGGTCTTTCGTTTGTCTGACTTCTTCTATCAAATTGCTCACATCATCTTAAGCTCGATCGCCACTGTTATGGTAATGGTGATCATGCAGTATATCATATACAACACTAAAACAACGGAACAGTGAATCTCGACGCGCGACGAATTACCATCATTGTGATCGTGTGTTTCATAGGTATAACCTATGTTATCCGTCTTTTTATTTTACAGGTTGCCAGCGGAAAATTGTCGGATGATGCTCGTGCGCTCACCGAGGCTGAAATTCCCATGTACCCTCCACGTGGCGTAATCTATGACCGTAAAGGTGTTCCGCTAGTGACCAATCAAACGGTGTACAATTTGATGGTGGTTCCCAAAAAGGTGAAACCATTCGATACCACGGCTTTCTGCAAATTACTCACCATCAAAAAGGAAGACATCGATAAAACGTTCCAGCGCGCAAAGGATCGTGGCGAGTTTCATAAACCTCAATTGTTGGTAGAACAAATTACTCCCGCCGACTACGCAGCCATCAGCGAGCAATTGTATCGATACCCGGGTTTCTTTGCCGAGAGCCGTACACTTCGTGTTTATCCGCAAGGTATTGGTGCGCTGTTCTTGGGCGACGTGGGTAAAATATCCCCCAAAGAATACGAGCACTATCAAGGGGCATACACCAAACAGGAGTACATCGGAAAATCTGGAATCGAAAAGGCTTACGAGAATGAATTGCGGGGTGTAAAAGGAATCAATTATGCTTTTCGCGACAATCGCGGTAACATCAGGGAAGGTGCAATCGACAAAGAAGACAAGCCTGCGGTAAAAGGTACTGATCTCATTTGCACCATTGATGCGGAGTTGCAGCGCTATGGCGAAAAACTCATGCAAAATAAACGCGGTTGTATCGTGGCTATTGAACCAAGTACAGGAGAAATCCTTGCGTTGGTTTCCGCTCCTACTTACGATCCGAATTTATTGGTGGGTCGTATTCGCGGTCACAATTTTAATGTGCTCAACAATGATCCGCAAAAACCATTGTTCAATCGCGCAACTCAGGCCCAGTATCGACCGGGGTCCATTTTTAAACTCGCGCAGAGCATGGTGGCCTTGAGTACCGGTGCAATCACAGCACAAACAAGAATAGTCTGTAATCGTGGAATAATCGGATGTCACGGTAGCCACAGCAACGATGATCTTGAAATGGCCATAGTGCACAGCTGCAATCCATATTTCAGAGGCGTTATGCAACGAGTGGTGGAAGCAGATCGCGATCCTAGCAATCGTTTCCGAGATGCTCGTTTGGGACTTTCGGTTTGGCAAGATTATATCAAGCGTTTCGGATTTGGTTCGGATTTGCACACTGACCTTCCTGGTGTTAAGACAGGTTTGGTTCCAGGTGTAGAGTTTTACGATAAATGGTATGGTAAAGAGCAATGGGCTTTCTCAACTATTTATTCGTTGAGTATCGGTGAAGGCGAAATGCAGGTGACTCCTTTACAAATGGCCAATATGGCGTGTATTCTCGCCAACCGTGGGTGGTATGTGCCTCCGCATAGTGTCAAACAAATTGGCCTCGGCGGACGACCACGCGATGAGTATTTGATAAAGTATGACTTAAACATTCCAAGCGATCACTTTACAACGGTTGTCAACGCAATGGAAAAGGTG
>JBDKJN010000157.1:0-25325 GCA_039796595.1 Bacteroidota bacterium | reverse complement strand
CTTTAAACCACGGTTAATTACCTCACTCGATCACTTGGCCAACAAAAAAATTAATGCAATCGTTATTAGTGATGAACGCATTTTTATTGGTACTCACACTGGTTTATATTCCGCGCCATTTGCTGCTGAATCAACTCCGATTCCTGTCCTTGCTGTTATCATTGAATCCATCAATCAACAAACACTGGTCAACATCAATAATCAAACGTATCAAATTGACTATGGTCACAGCATTCACTTGAATTATACAGCTATTGGTTATGGGTGGGTGGAGAATTTGGAGTTTGAATACCGTCTGAGAAATCAGGATACAACTTGGATCAGGACAACGACACGGGGAGTTGACTTTAGTAATATGCCTTGGGGGGCTAATATTTTTGAAATACGCGCTCGACACCCCTATGGAGAATGGTCTCCTATTCGCACGATTACGATTCTTGTGGAAGCGCCGTTTTATGCTTCATGGTGGTTCCGTTCTTTGATTTTTATCTTCTTTTTAAGTGTAATTTATTTTAGCGTTGAGTATTATTTGAAACGCCGTTACGCTGAAAGAATGGCAGTTATTGAACAGGACCGTTTGCTTCTGGCTGAGCGCAATCGCATTTCTACAGACTTGCATGATGAGATTGGAGCTGAGGTGAGCAATATTGTTATTCTATCTCGAATAGCTCAGGCCAAATTGCGAAATAACGATTCACCAGAGACCTCCATCGCGAAAATAGATCGTGCAGCCAATGACATGATCAATAAAATGAATGGTATAATTTGGTCATTAAACCCAGGCAATGATGATTTGATGAGTTTGGTGGAATACCTCAAACGATATTGTAACGATTATTTTGAGTTACACGAATACAGCGGTGGTGTTGAGATTGAAGGGAAAGTTCGACAAATGGAAGTGAAGGGAATCATCCGACGAAATTTATTCTTGATTTTGAAAGAGTGCTTGCATAACGTGTATAAACATTCACGCGCGGACTTTGTTAGAGTGATTATAAAAATTGATGGCCATAAAATGGTAATCGAAATACACGACAATGGAGTAGGTTTTGACCAGGGCGAAATTAAACGCGGTCGCCTTGGCCTACAAAGCATGAGAAGAAGGGCGCAGGATATTGGTGGACAAATTGAGGTTTCTTCAAAACTAGGCATAGGCACTACGATTGTGGGAACATTTGTTATTTAACACACCTGACGTGATCAAATACCGTCGGATTGCCCTCTGATTTCATACATTTGTATGAAACTAGGTAATTGTTGTATTTGGATATTTACAGAGCTGAAATAATTGTGCCTTATGGAGAATGTAATTCGTGTTGCGCTGGTTGAAGATCATCTTGAGATTAGAGAAGGACTAGCATATATCATTAATAGTAGCCAGGGTTTTTCTTGTGAAGTTTTTGAAAACGCTGAAGTGGCTGTGAACGAAGTGTCTGATAGAGATTTCGATATTGTTCTGATGGATATCAACTTGCCAGGTATGAACGGCATTGAGTGTACCCGTTTGCTCAAAGAGAAAAATCCGAAGTTACCAATCATGATGTGTACGGCCTACGAGGATGATGAGAATATCTTTAAGGCTTTAGCAGCCGGAGCAAAGGGCTATATTCTCAAACGAGCTGCAGGTGACCACCTTATTGAAGCAATTAAGGATTTGTTTAATGGCGGAAGTCCAATGAGCAGCGCAATCGCCAGAAGAGTGGTTGATTCTTTTCAACGCCCGGTTATGTCCGGCAGTAATTATAATCTTACTGCGCGTGAAAACGAGATACTTGATCTTCTTTCACAAGGTTTTCGCAACAAAGAAATTGCCGATCGGTTATTCGTTAGTGTGAATACAATTCGAACGCATATCTACAATATCTACGAAAAACTGCACGTGCAAAACCGTGTGGAAGCGCTCAATAAAGTTGGGCGAAAACACTACTCGTTTTTTCTTTAATCATCGCGAAAAACCATATCCAATGGTGTGCTTGATGTCGTATTGGGTCAATAACCTCTATACAATGTTTTTATTCAACATGCTACGGGGTTTAATAAAATTGGTCGCATCGGGTATTCTCTGGATCAATTATCCGAGTGAAAGTGCAGTTGAAATTAACGTGTAATTGTAATATGTCCGTAGTGATCAATATCGCGACCAATCGGTTCTCCTGCCTCAGTCAATAACGTCAAACGATAGTGATATATTCCATCTGGGACGTAATGTGTAGATACGCCGCCAGTCCAAACTTCAGAAGGATCCGTCGATTCAAACACGATAGAACCCCAACGGTCGAAGATTTGCAGATGATATGCACTCCAATTATCAATGACTACCTCAAATACATCATTCGTGCCATCACCATTGGGAGTAAATGCATTCGGAATAAACAGCGTTTCGCAATCTACGGTAACTGTCACCCATGATTCTGTCGTACAGGAATTGATTGAACTTATTACATGGAATATTGTATTCGCTTCAGGGTCCACCAACAAGGTCTCGCCAGTGCCTATGGTTTGATGGATGGAGTTTTGCCATTCGATATCACCGTTACTTTGTGCTTGCAATACGGCTCCATAAACACAGTCACTTGCAACAACAGGTGTGACCTCCAACACAGGCAATGGAAGAAATTCGATCTCTATGTTGGCTTGGTATTCACAACCATTCGAGGAAGCGCCTGTTACGCTATAGATTCCCGAAGTTGTAACGAGTGTGGTAGTGGTCGTCCCGCCATTGGTCCATTGCCACTGTTGGTAAGGTCCTGTTGCGCTAAGTTCAACGGCACTGCCATCACAAGGTGTGGCATTGCTTGAACTTATGAGGATGGGTTGAGCTTCGATAAAAGTTAAACTGAATGCATACACTTGGCTTTCACATCCCTCTTCACTTGTAGCGATTATTGTATAATCACCGGCAAAGTCAAGTGTGTTGGTGTTGTTTGGTGTAAAATTCAGATTATTCCATGTCCATGACAATGTCAGATCGTTAACTAAGTTCAACACATAAGGCTGCGTGCAGGAAACTATCTCTCCTGAAGGTGCTAGATCCAATGTTGGCGCATTCAAAACAACAATGTTTATGCTGTTACTCGAAATTGAACAGCCTTCCCAAGTACCCACAACACTGTAATCACCGGTGGTTGTTGCGGTATAATTTGTTCCAATGGTCAATGCTGTTGATGCATTATACCAAAGGAATGAATCGAAAGCACCACTAGCAGTTAACCCTGCAGATGAACCTGGGCAAAGTAAATCGCTTCCGGATGACAACACTACCACAGGTGCAATTAACTGGATATATTCAATCTGCAATTCATTGCTTGTATATATACATCCATTTATCGTTTCAATTTGCGCGCTATAGATGCCGGATTGGTTAATGTTAATGTTGGAAGAAGTCGTGCTTTGAAACACCACAGCATCACGCAACCAATCGATGGAATTGCTCGAAGGAGTTAGGGTCAGGTTAACAATATCATCAGGACATGGCGTAGTAGCAGTCGCGGTTAATACAGGAGCAATGGGAGCTTCATACACAATAGAAAGTATCGCGGAACTGTAATCACAACTTCCGAATTCGCAGGTGTAGTAGTAATCTCCTCCCTCAAAAACTTCAATGGTATTGCCAGTTCCAAACCATAGATTGTTATGGTACCATTGATGGTTACTACCATCGGTGTCTGCTGTGATGAGTGCTGCTGTACCCGGGCAAAGAATTCCGGTAGGTGAAACAGAAATTCCAACTTCAGGTGCGGGTATATATGTAATATTAAGTGTGTTGCTAAGCGCTGAACAAGCTCCCAACGTCAATTCCGCTTCATATTCGCCCGTTTCTGTTGCTTCGATCGAATTGGTGTTGAGTGACTGTAGCGGCTCATTGTTGAAATACCAAATACAATCACCGATAATGGAAGTACTGATAATTACACTTTCGCCGGGACATGGCGATTGAGCAGAAGATGCTGTAATGGTAACAGCAAGTTCTTCTATTTGAATCGCTGCGGGTAACGATATGTCTTGTGTTCCACAAGTTGAATTGATTTGTACTTCAATACTATAATTTCCAGGTTGATCGTAACAGGCGATAGGCGATACGTCAGTTGATGCCGTGTTCAGCGCTCCTTCCATGTTCCATTCAATCGACAAGATTCCCGTTGGATCATTTATTTGCCATTCGAAGCAATCACCAACACACAGCGGTGATGTTGGTAAAACAACTTCATAGTTTGGTGTTCCACCATTGCTTGCGCCCGGTGTTCCGCCGCTGCAGTCTTCGAGCCAATCCATACTTCCGTCACATGCTCTATGCAAAACACAGCCTTGTTCACCTCCGGATGGTAAATTTTCAAGGTCCACGGTTGTAGTTAGACTATAGTTATGTCCTGTGCAACCAGTGTAAGCGACTTGATAAAAATTTACGGGCATTTGGCCACCCCCCCAGATCAAACCGTCAGTCAAATTGTAGGCGGCATCAAAAAGGAGCATTTGTTCGTTACCATTGGTCAAAACGCCAACATTATTGCCCCCGGCACAACCGCAATTGGCTAAATCAAGATCAACAGGAAACCCGGCATTGATGCTTCCGATGGTGTAGTAATCTCCAGGTTGAAGCAGTGTGCCTGAAGGAATTGTAATGCCATAATCCCCATCCGTTAATACATAGCAACCGATGTCTACAGGACTAGAGCAGGTATTGTACAATTCAATCCACTCTTCGGTGTTGGGGGAATTTTGGCCGTCGTTTGATCCAGGACCATTGACCATGATTTCATTGATAACAATGCATTGACTGGCCATAATAAGTGGCGCAGCAACAATACATATGCAAATCCAAAGGAATTTGAACATCTCTCTTTACCTGGGGTGCAAAGGTACGACGCAGCTTCGTGACGATTGGTTGTTTTTTGACCAAATAAGGCGGGATAAAGGTTTTTAGATGTGGTTCGGCGAGTTGGGTTAAAACACTGATAAGCAATGAGTAAGTGGTTTTTGCGTGGGCGCTTGTCAATGTGGTTATTTCATTAATCACGAATTGAGAGTACATCGAATAGGGGCATCTATCCAGTAAGGTGTCATAGGGTTATGTTGTTAATACACCATATCGATATGCAATGTTTTGGGTTGGAAGCGTTTCAACGGAAGGAATCTGATACTCACCAACTTGTGCTTGCTAATGAAGGGCGTACATTTGTCGAAGCTATGCACACTGATTCCAAAGCATTATGGCAGAGCATCAAAAACGGCGATCACTCCGCCTTAAAAGTCGTTTTTGACGAACTCTATAGCCCTCTTTGCCGTTTCGCAATGCAATGGGTCAATGATGCAGATGAAGCTGAAGAAATAGTACAAAAATTATTCGTGGACCTCTGGACGAAGCGTGCAGATATTGAAATCGAAATAACGCTGAAATCATATTTGTACAGCGCTACACGCAATCGCATTCTCAATTATCTTAAACATCAGAAAGTGGTACACATGCATCAACGGAATGTGGTGGCTCAACAAAATGTATCTTATGAATGGAGTGATACAAGCGAATTGAACAGGGCGATTTCAAGGGCGATGGATTTATTACCTGAACAATGTGGACGTGTATTTCGATTGGTGAAAGTAGAAGGCAAGAGATATGCGGAAGTGTCCGAAGAACTTGGCATCTCTAACAAAACGATCGAGAATCATATGACGAAGGCTTTGCGCATATTACGTGACGAGTTGAAGGAGTTTTTGCCCAGAGTCATCATTGTCATAGTCTGGTTGTCTAACAAATGGATGAATTGAGCTCATGAAAGAAAGGGAAGACATAGATACACAGATCGTTAATTTTCTCAGCGGAGAATCCACTGCCGAGGAAATTAGTGCTCTCGCTAAATGGATTGAATCCTCGAATGAAAATCGTGCGCATTTTGAGGCCATGGAAGAGGCTTATTTTCTTGTGCCTAAAACCGAACACTCATTCGATGCTGATCGGGCATGGAGTAAGGTTAACGATGAGTTGAAGGCGAATAAGGAAACGAAGTCGCGTGTGCTCCATTGGAGAATGTGGGCTGCTGCTGCAGTTTTAGTTGCGATTGGATGTATATGGTATCAACTGCATGATGCCATTCCGGAAGTGCAATATGCGGCAAACGATGAAAGAATTCAACAAGTGTTGCCCAATGGAATAGACATGACTCTTAGAGAGAATTCCAGTATTTCCTACAATGAGACGGAGCAAGAGGTTTCGGTTAGACTTAAAGGTGAGGCCTATTTTAATGTGCCACAGCAAACGGGTAAGTCCTTTTTCGTACAAACCGAATCTGTGTTGATTCGCGACATTGGAACATCTTTTCGTGTGAGGAATAGGGCTTCTGATGATACCATGTTCTTCAATGTTGATGAAGGTATTATTGTTTGTTATGCAAACCGAAACGACTCTCTTCGACTGGCCAAAGGTGAGAGCGGCTACTATTGCCGATCGACAAAAAAATTAGGCATTCGACAACCTCAGCCCAATGAATGTGCCTATGCCACTAAAAAATTGGAATACAACAACTCGTATATCGAAACGGTAATTCATGATCTTCAAAACATATACGGAACACGAATCGTAGTGCAGGATCCCAACTTATTGCAATGTACCATTTCGGTTTCTTTCGATCGACTCAAAATTGAGGAAATCATGGAAGTGATAGCTATCACTATGAATTGGTCTGTTGAGTTCAGTGGACAAACATGGACGATCAGCGGCTCACCTTGCACCCAACCTCTATGAAATCTTTGACCACTCGTAAGTATAGGCATAAGGGCATGATGGTGTGCATCTGTTTGATCCTTACACAAGCGGTCTTTGCCCAGAGTTCTATTCTTGAACGTAAGGTGTTGATTCAACCTTCAGCATCCACTGTGGGTGCGGTGTTAAAACAAATTAGTGACCAAACAGGTTGTGTTTTTTCGTACGCTGGCGGGGTCATTCTTCTGGAGCAAAAAGTCTTTCTACATGAGGGCCAAAAGTCTGTGCGCGATGTTTTGACCCAGATGTTTGGCCAACACGTGAATTGGGTAGAGCGTAAGAATTATATTGTATTGACTAAGGCCAAGCAAGGGCAGATTAAGGCTGCGGGATATGTGCAATCCAAGTCAGGTGAGCCAATTGCGAACGCGACTGTCTACGATCCGGTTCAGCTTAAATCGGCACGAACAAATGCCTACGGTTATTATGAAATAAAACTCAAGACGGATTCCATTCCACCATTGGTGGTTCGTAAAGAGAATTTCCAGGATACCATTTTGAAGTATCCCGCGTCGAAATCAAGCTTAAATTATGTGACCTTGGAACAACGCGATACAACCATCGTGACGCAACTAAAAGCATGGGGCGATTCGACTATATTAGGTATCCAAAAGGCAGGGATTTGGTTGGGCCAAAGGTTTGATAACTTGGTTGAAGTTCGGAATGTTAGAGATTCATTGCATCGTCCTTTTCAAGTCAGTTTAGTCCCTTTGTTAGGAACCAACGGTAGGATGGCTCCGCTCGTTTCCAATACCTGGTCACTCAATCTCATTGGAGGATTAAATGGTGGAGTGCGAGGTGCTGAAATTGGCGGTGTGTTTAATCTCAATCGAGGCGATGTCCGGTTTTTCCAGGCTGCAGGCGTTTTTAATTTTGTGAAAGGACACACACAGGGTGCACAATTTGCGGGGTTTACAAATGTTGTTAGTGGCACTACGAAAGGGTTTCAGGCCGCAGGTTTTATGAATGTCGCGCAAGGTAGAGTCGACGGATTTCAAACCGCTGGGTTCATGAATGTCAATGCTTCTGGTTTTCGCGGATTATCAGGTGCTGGTTTTTTGAATCGAGCAGGAGGCAAATCGATCGGACTTCAGGCAGCAGGATTTATGAATCAGGGCGATACCGTTGTTGGTATGCAAGTGAGTGGTTTTCTGAACAGAGCCAAAATCATGAAAGGTGTTCAAATTGGATTTATAAATGTGGCGGATAGTTTACAGGGTGTAGCAATAGGCTTTCTGAGTTTTGTTCGTTCGGGATATCAGGAAGTAGGCTTGCACTATGATGAATTGGATTATATGAACTTACAACTGCGGACAGGAACACATTTCTTTTATACGCTTCTTGATCTGGGTGTTCGGATGAAACCAGTGAATCATCTGACACATTTTTCATACGGTTACGGTATAGGATGTAGCACCAATCACCGTAAGCCTTGGATATGGAACAACGACTTTACAATACATCATTATTGGCCTGGAAAATTTGTTCGCCCACAACAATATTTGGGAAGATGGTACACGGGAATCGAACGATCATTCGGTCGAGGCATAGCGATGGCTATTGGTTTGACGGCAAATCTGCAGGCGTATGAAAAGAACGGAGCAACAATTGAGCTGCCATTTTCTGAAGAGCGCATACTTTGGAAGGAAAATTACGACAATGGTTTTTCGCTGCGTACATGGATCGGAGGCCGAGTTGGTTTGCGAATAAAATTCTGAGAAAATAATTTTTTCTTGGCATAGGGGATAGTCAATCAATGGGTGTCATAGGCTCAAACAACTTAGTATGAGAGTCTATTTTTTGATGACGCTTTGGATAGCGTTAGGCCTTGGATTGCAGGCACAAACTCAAGTAATTCGTGGGACAGTATTGGATGAAACCAGCAAACAACCGCTGCCTGGTGCTGTGGTGCTGGTGCTATCTGCTGAGCCTGTTCTAAACGCAAGCACAGATTTTGATGGGGTTTTCTCATTTCCTGAAGTGAAATTCGGGCGACACCACGTCAGGGTAACTATGTTGGGATACGAAGAGGTCAATTTGACCAATGTGCTTGTCACTGCTGGAAAGGAAGTTGTCCTGCAAATTGGTTTAATCGAGGCCGTAACCACCACAAGTGAAGTAACGGTTACAGCCCAAAAGGGCAAGTCTGAGGTTGTGAATACAATGGCGGGAGTAAGTACGCGATCATTTAGCGTTGAGGAAACGCAAAAATTTGCGGCCGCAGTGAATGACCCTGGTCGCATGGCCATGTCTTTTGCAGGTGTTGTCGGTGGAAGTGATGGCGGCAATTTGATTAGCATTCGCGGCAATGCCCCCAATGGTCTGCTATGGCGAATGGAAGGGGTTGATGTTCCAAACCCGAACCACTTTGCAAGTTCTGCTTCTTCTGGTGGTGGCATTTCCATTCTTAGCGCACAAGTATTGGGAAACTCTGATTTCTCAACCGGTGCTTTTAGCGCGGAGTATGGCAATGCACTCTCGGGTGTGTTCGATCTGAAATTGCGAAAAGGCAACAATCAGAAAAGGGAAACAACACTGCAAGCTGGATTTTTGGGGATGGATGTCGCAACAGAAGGACCCTTAGGACATGGGGGTTCATATTTGGTGAATTATAGATATTCTACACTGACACTTCTTGGTAAACTTGGTGTGCCAATTGGAGATGAATTGACGAATTTCCAGGATCTGGCTTATGTCATTTATTTACCAACCAATGGAAAGTCATCCTGGGAGGCCTATGGATTTTCCGGATGGAGTTCGAGTATCAGTAATGCCGATCGTGATAGTTCAAAGTGGGAATCCGATTGGGATCGTTTGGATAGCAGATTTATTTCCAACGCTTCTGCTCATGGATTAAAGCACTTGTACAATATCAATGAAAAATCGTACCTGCAATCCTCGGTGCAGTACAGTTTTACCAATAACTCATATGATGAGAGTCGTCTGACGGATGATTTGGATGCTGTCAAACAGTATGAGAATAAGGATAAAAATGGAAGAATAAACGTTTCATCCGTGCTCAATCATAAGTGGAATGCCAAACATTCCGGTCGGTTTGGGATATATGCAAACGCATATTCCTTCAATTTTGGCGAGGAGAGTTTGGATACGGCTACGCATGAGATGAAAAGCGTTTTGGATGCCAGAGGTACGACCTACACTTTGCAGGGTTTTGCACAAATGAAGTATCGCATCAATACGAATTGGACATTGCTTTATGGAATGCACGCGTTGGGACTTGCGTTGAATCAGTCGTATAGCTTAGAACCGCGAATAGCAGTCAAGGCCAAGTGGGATGAAAAAACGACCTGGTCATTGGGGTATGGCATGCACAGTCAAATGCAGCCGCTGGGTATGTATTTCGCATTGGATCCTGAATCGGGCAAACGCGTTAATGAGCACCTCGATTTCAGTCGTGCGCATCACCTGGTGCTTGGATATGATCGTATGTTGAATCCATTTCTGCACCTGAAGTTGGAGACGTACTATCAACATTTGTATAATATTCCAGTGGCTGTTAGCCCTACAAGTGCCTTTGCCGCATTTAATGTTGTGGAGAGTTATATCACCTCGCCAATGGATAATGGTGGCCTCGGTAAGAACTATGGAGTGGAATTGACCTTTGAACAGTACACCCATCGCAATATGTATTTCCTGTTGTCTGCATCATTGTACGACTCACGCTATCGGGCGAATGACGGCGTTTGGAGAAATACGCGTTTTAATGCGAATCGTAGTGCAACATTTACTGCGGGCAAAGAAATTCCATGGAATAGGAATAGTAAGAAACGCGTTGTGGGCTTAAATCTTCGTGTGATCTATAATGATGGTATGCGAACTACTCCAATTGATATTGAGGCATCACGTAGAGAACAAACCACTATAATAAAGGAGAAGTTGCTATACACCACGAAGGCTAAAGAATATTTCCGAACGGACATTCGGTTGAGTGTTAGAAGGGATTACGCTAAAACGACAACTACTTTGGCGTTGGATGTTCAGAATGCGTCCAACCATCGCAATGAATATGGTAGTTATTTTGATCCGACTACTGGTCAAGTTGAGGTTGCATATCAAGTTCCGTTGATACCTATCCTTAGCTATAAGGTGGAATTTTGATGAAGTGTTTTAGTGATGTTCTATGGGTGGCGGCAGGAGCGGAATCAAAGGTGGCTGAATGTGACTTTTTTCCAGATCAAGGAGATGTTGTTTGCGCCAAATTCCACCCAAATATCCGGTGAGGTCACCATGCTTGCCAACCACCCGATGACAAGGAATTAAGATAGGAAGAGGATTTTTACTGATCGCATTAGCAACGGCTCGAATTTTTTTACGATCCCCCATGGCTATGGCCACTTCTTCATAGGAGCGAGTACGGCCATGGGGAATGGTGGCCAAAATGTTCCAAACCGCTTGTTGAAAGGGCGTCCCCTTGGGTTGTAATGAGAGCGTGAAGTGTACAGGTGTGCCTTTAAAATAAAGGTGTAACTGCTGTAGCAAAGGTCCTAGAAGGTGCTCCTGGCAAGCGTCATCTTCTAGCATGTCCGCAAAACGCAACGCAATAATCTGACCTTCTACGGCTTCCAGTTTGATTAGTCCAATCGGAGAGCTATAGTAGGTTATTGCTTGCATTAGCGCATCAAGTCTTTTATCAGATGATAGAACAATTGCTCCGATGCTAACATTTGATCCAGAAGATCCATGGTCGTTGCAGGAATCTGGTATGGGTGAATGTCTTGTTGAGCAAAATATGCTTCTGTTGCAGCGGTATCTTTGATTTGCGCAGCGTTCATCAACTCTTCAAAAACAAGGCAACGTTGTCCAATATCTTTGAGTTCGCCTAAGGTGCCGATGAGATAACTAAGTGCGTAGAAGTGATGCGCCTCTATGGTCAATTGAAGTCCTTTCGATGGTGCCTTCGCCATTTTATTATAAGGACTGCTCATGATGGACTTCGTGCAATATGTTTTATACGATGCGGGAATTTTATCTGACTTGTGCAGTTGAATATGACCCTTTAGTACCTGTGCATAAATGGATGTCCAGCGAATTTTACGACGCAATTCATGAAGTCCTGCTTCAAGATCATCAAAATCGTAATCTCCTTTTTCAAGGCCTTTGAGGACTTTGGTAAGTTCTTTCCCAATGAGAAGGGCCGTTCCGTGAACTACGGTGTCGATTTCCAACTTTGGATCTTCTTGAACCATGTTGGTCAAATCGGAAAAATGATTCTTGTCGCCAAATCCCTTGCTTGCCAGCACATCATTCAAAAAACCACATTCTTCATCCAACATGCCCTTGAACAAAACCTGACTCACCTTCTTAAGGGAAGATTGATTCTGGAATTCCTCTTGCATCGTCACTGCATAATCGATTGCGCCAAGCGTATCTTCCAAAGCTTTGAATTCCTTATAGTAGCCGTTGTATTTTTTCTTTTCCGATACAAAACGATAAATGCGCATCAAACCTTCCAATTGAAAAAGCATATTTCTTGCACCATTTTGATAGAGGTACATGGCGGGGTTTTTAGATTTTTTGCTTTTCGTAAGAAGGGTTGTGAAATTTTGTAACGGGGTTGATAACAACGTATTCGACATAGGTTTTTTTTTACAAAGTAACGACGATTTTGATTGGAATGGACGAAAATCACGGCCTCCAATGTTAAGAATTGCATTTCTTTGTTGCCGTGGCGCTCTATACCCTATGGAAGAGAGGCACTATTCAGGTATGACATATTCAATCAACGCTGTTATTGGCTTCGACTAAATTGGGTCGCTCACCATGGATAGAACACGCTTTCCAATCCGCGGTAGGTGTTTCAAGATGATGATCTTCGGTTTGATGATTGATAATGGGTGCGATTGATGAGAAGAATTGTTTAACGAATTCGTCGATGTGAAATTTTGGCGATAGAGATAAACACGCTTGATGCATGGCATGGCGTTCCACTTTGGCTAATTGATAATGATGGCGAAGGGCGTTATGAACTTCCGTTGTAGTTTCAGTTAAATATCCCGTATGCCTGTCGATAATGAAAGCCTCGTTGTCTCCCACGCGATTGCCGATTACGGGAACACCACACTTCATATATTGTTTGGCTTTGAAAGCTGATTTGGCGCGGTTGAAAGGATGATCAATCATAAGAGCGATACCGAGGTCCCATTGAGATATAAGGCTGTCTAATTTGGCTTCGTCGGACCAATTTAGAATACGCGGTATAACGAGATTAATATCGCTCGAGCATGTTGCTGCCCAATGCTGCAATGCACGAATATCATCTTCTCGCGATGGACCTATGAGTGTCAGAGTTATTGCAAAAGGGAGGTCGGCAAGTGCGGGCAGTAAAAGGTTTGTTATGGCATTCTTATGAGAAAACTCAGGAGTAAGTTCATGCGAATTGTAGCCACCAACCCAACCGATATGAAAACGTTTGTTCACTCCATGATGGATATGATGAGGCGGGTGTATGCACGAAGTCAGGTGTGCGATGGGTTTTTGGAGGTAGTTCAAGTCGTTTATTAGCTGAGTACTACCGACATGAATTTGATCGCAGAGACGCATCAACGTGTCCATTCCTTGCGTTGGTTGTCGCCACCATTCTGCGTCGTCAATATCATAAATGATCGTCGCACGTGTGTGGTAAATGATGTTTTTAATCATTTTAAAGTAGATTCCACAACTGTAGACCTTATGGATGAGAATGATGTCTTTGGACCGAGCAAAGAACCGACAATACAAGAAGCCTCTTATTGCTCGCAGTACACGCAACGGTTGATATCCGGGAAATATCCATTGAACGTTAACTCCATGATGACGTTTCATCCAGGACAATGGTGCTAACACCCTGTAGCGTACACTTGCAGAACGCCTGTCTGAGTATGAAAAAGCGATAATATTCAAAGTACTCCTGGAGTTGGTTGATGCATATTGTCAAAGCGCCTTAGGTCGATGGAATCAATGGTAAGGTCGATGATCAATTCGGCTTTAGTACATTCGATTTGCTGTTTTCCCTAATGAGATGGATCGGTTTCGTCTGTTTTGAAATAACGGGACATCCATTTATCTGTCCCCGAATTTTTCCTGTGGAGTGCCGGATGATTTTCCTTGTCATCGAGACGTGGGTCAGATAATAAAGGTAGCTTGCTCGTAGCGCTGATCTCTAGGCTTAATGCGTCAAATTCGGACATCACCCTGCCTTCCAAAAGGAAAAGCCCCCAGCCACTGACAGGGTGGCGTTGGGCAACAGGTGGAAAATGCACGGTGTCGATGAAATCTCCTCGACCATCGAGAAATGTTCCGAAGTACATGGCTTGACCATTGGATGTGCGAGTGGGCTTCAATGTCACCAGATACCCAACCAGTTGAACCTGTTTTCCGATGTATTGCTTCAAATCTTTAGCAGTGAGTGTAGATGGTGGTGGCGATGCCAGAAGTTCGAATGGGTTGCATAATGGAAACCCGATCAATTCCAACTCGTCATAGGCATCCTCAAGCCAATGGTGAAGCAGTGGTGGTAACGTCAGGTCAGGTGGGGGACTGGAAAAAAGAATGGGCGATCCATCTGTTGTTTTTTGTTTGGACAAGGCCATGTGGAGTTCCCACATGATGTCCTTCTTGCTGCGTCCAAAAACTCGGAATGCTCCTGAACGAGCCAACAATACGCACTGCTCCAATCCGATGTGTATGCGATCCAGAAAGTCGCTGAGCGTGCGATACGGGCCATTCTTCCGCTGTTCAAGAATGGATTGTTGGACCTGATGTTCCAATCCTTTGACCATTTGCATTCCCAAGAAAATGGTTTTGTCATAGAGCACAGATTCTACTCCACTGCGGTTAATGCATGGTCCTTCGACTGTCGCACCTGACTTGCGAGCTTCATTGAGGTAAATTTCTGGTCGATAAAATCCGCCGTAGTTATTCACTGTCGCGGTCATGTATTCGATAGGGTAATATGCCTTTAGAAACAGACATTGGTAACTTTCCACTGCGTAACTCGCACTATGGCCCTTAGCAAAGGCATATCCAGCAAAGCTTTCGACTTGACGCCATATTTCTTTGACCAATTCAACCGAATGACCATTCTGTAATGCGCCTGTCAAAAATTGTTGGCGGGCCTTATCGAATTCCTCGCGGCCCCGAAATTTACCACTCATGCCTCGACGCAATACATCGGCCTCGCCGAGTGAGAGACCCGCGAAGTAATGCGCTACTTTAATTACATCTTCTTGATAGACCATAACCCCATGTGTCTCGGGCATGAGTTCGAGTAAGGGTAAAGGAGCGTCTTTGCGGCGTTCAGGATCACGCTCACGCAATATAAATTGTCGCATCATCCCAGAAGACGAAACACCTGGGCGAATAACAGAACTCGCCGCTACTAGTCCAAGATAATTATGCGTTTGCAACTTGGTGAGCAACATCCGCATGGCTGGTGATTCCACATAAAAACAGCCAATGGCATCGGCCAACCGTAATATTTCATTGCAACGATCATCGAGTTTAAACCGTCGCACATCATGTATATCAATTGTTGGTGCTTCCGGCTGATTGTATTGTATGATGGCCAGAGTGTCTTTGATTTTACCAAGCCCACGTTGAGACAGAATATCAAGTTTGTTGATACCTATGTCTTCTGCTTGATGCATGTCGAATTGCACTGTAGGAAATCCCTTCGGAGGCATAAAGGTGATTCCAAACTGATGTGTTGGCTTCTCGGTGATCAAAATGCCTGCTGCATGAATACCAATGTAATTTGGAAAGTCATGAATGTATGCAGCATACTTCAACACCAGACGATGCAGTTCGGTTTGATCGGCTTCTTGTAACTTGCGATCACTCAACAAATCGATTTCGCTTTTTGGTAATCCAAAGACCTTTCCCAGTTCGCGCACTACTGCAGAATATTGGAAGGTTACAAAGGCTCCTAGGAGGGAAACGTTTTTGAACTTTGAAAATATATAATTGGTGATGTCTTCTCGTTCACGCCAAGAGAAGTCGATATCAAAGTCGGGCGGATTCTGCCTGAACAAATTGATGAAGCGCTCAAAATACAAATCCAATTCTATGGGGTCGACATCGGTGATGCGCAAAAGATAGGCTACGACACTATTGGCGCCGCTTCCTCTTCCGACGTAATAGTAGTTGCGGGAACGTGCATAACTGGTAATGTCCCAATTGATAAGGAAATAGGCAGTGAAGCGTTTTTCTTCAATGATGCGAAGCTCTTTCTCCAACCTATCGAGAATGGCCTGATCTGCATTGGGATAGCGATAGGCTAATCCTTTTTGGCAAAGTTCCCGAATGAGCATTCGGTCTGTGTCAATAGAGCCTGTATAGTAAAGTTGATTTTCATGGTGTTCGCCACCGAAGTCAAAATGTACCGAGCAGCCTTGAATGACTTCGCGACTGCGAGCAATCACGCCGTCCAGTGGAGCATAATGTGTGCATAGACTGTCATAGTCCATCCATCGATTGTCCCAAGAGCCCTCTTCCGTTTTGGGTAATTTACTTAGGAGACAATTGTTGTCGATCGCGCGTAGGAGACGGTGGGCGTTAAAGTCTTTTTTGTGCCGAAAGGTTTGGGTGTGGAGGGCAACCAAACGATCCATAGGATACCTTTCGGGATGCAGTTGAACCTGCAGCACTTCACGCGGTGAAACACCAACATACTCATTGGCGCGAAGCGGTTGAGAAGAATCGGTGTCCGACCAGCGGTGATACGTTTGAGAGGGGTAGATTACTCGCGTCCCTTCCATATTTGGAATGCGCAAAGGAAATGGAATTTCGTTATGCAAGTGTTCTGAAACCCAAGTGTTGATGTGATAATAGCCTTCATTGTTAACAGCAAGGAGAATAGCGATTTGATCTACACCATTACGAACGTCGAGTCCGATAACTGCAGGAATGTTTTTTTTTACTGCCAGTCGGAGGAACTCTATAACTGCTGCGGTGCAATTGATATCCGTAAGAACTGCAGTTGGATATCCGTTCTCGGACAGGCTGTCAAGCAATTCGGATGGAGTTAGGGCTCCATAGCGCAGGGAATAATACGTGTGGTTGTTGAGCACGACGAACGGGGTTATTGACGACGATTGGCGAGTAAAGGTGGCGGTTCACCGTTGAATGGATTCCAACGACCAATCGACTTAGCATCCATACCGGCTGCTGTCATCACGATGCGGTCGCCGAAACGTGCACGCATCTTGTCCATGGCGCGATACAGCGAAAGTTGTTCTTCCGTGTCTTCAAAAAGATTGATTTGATATCCACCACTAACCAGATGACTGTAACGCACACCGATAAGACGAACCAACATGCGACGCTGATAGAGTTTGTCGAACAATTCCAATACTTTTTGAATCAGGGTATGATCGGATGAGGTATAGGGAATTCGACATTGTAAAGTTTGCGTTTGGAAATCCGAATAACGCACCTTAACCGTAACACATGAAGTTAATTTATCTCCACGTCTCAATTGGAAGGCCAGATTTTCAGCCATGGCAAGCAAAATGCCCCGGAGTTTGTGTACGTCAATGGTGTCTTGATCGAATGTCCGTTCGGTCGAAATACTTTTCCGTTCTTGATATGGAATGACGGGTGATTGATCAATACCATTGGCCTTACGCCAAATAGACACTCCATTGTCGCCCAATGCCCGTTCCATGAGTTCGACGGGCATTTCTTGGATAGTGTGTATTTTTTGCACTCCGAGATTGCGAAGTGTTTGGTAGGTCACGTCACCTACCATAGGTATTTTTTTGATCGAAAGCGGTGCCAGGAAGGGCTTTTCGGTACCGTAATCCACTCGGATTTGATTGTTGGGTTTGGCTTCGCCGGTAGCAATTTTCGACACCGTTTTATTCTCCGATAGCCCAAAGGATATGGGGAGACCTGTTTCGCGAATCACTTTTTGGCGGAGTTCGCTGGCAAATTGCATGCACCCGAAGAACCGATCGAGCCCTGTTAGATCACAATAGAATTCATCGACCGAAGTCTTCTCAAAAACAGGAACGGCCTCTTTGACAATCTCCGATACCATATCACTATATTTCATATAGGTCCCACTGTTGCCGCGAATCACTATGGCTTCGGGGCAAAGCTGTTTGGCCAAACGCATGGGCATAGCGGAATGAATGCCAAAGGATCGCGCTTCGTAACTACATGAGGCCACTACGCCACGGTCACTGGTACCTCCTATCAATACTGGCTTACCCTCCAATCGCGAATCGAGCAATCGTTCACACGACACAAAAAAGGTGTCGAGATCCATATGCATGATTGAGCGTTCCATGGCGGGCAATGATTGTCTGAAAATTCTCCCACTAAGGTACGGAGCATTTAATGGCTTTCAAAAAACGGGGTGATTTTGTTGATATCGCTATAGGGTGTTGATTTTCAGTGTATGTGCCGAGTAGTGTCCCTTGGAAATAAGTGGGCCAAGACGAGCAAAAGATCTGCTAGGGTAATTGAAGTCGGCTTTTGATGTCAAATAGAAAGGATTTATTTTGGAGGTATATGTTTGACTTTTAAAAGGTTAGAGGTACAACGGAAATTTTTGTCTTAAAAAAACACGGAATTTTTTCATTTTATATATGGAAATCGGACCAAAATGTACTCTTATAGAAAAATACAGCGAAAACAATGAAAAAACATCTACTCTCATTTATCATGATTTTCATGGCATACTGGTCCATGGCGCAATTCACCGAGCAAGAATTTTTGCTTGATTATGATCTGGTCAATGATGCATCAACTTATATCACAAAGGATTTTGACAATGATGGTGATTTAGATGTTATCGCCGGTGACTTGGATGTAATAAATCATTATTCATTTATCGTCTATTATAATAATGGTTCTGGAGTTTTCGATCAGTCGGAGGTTATTTGGCGCAGTCCTTCTACAAGTACGTTGTGGGGGGTCTTTGAAATTCCAATTGATTTTGATGTATTGGATATCAATGCTGATGGCTGGCGCGACATTGTAATGGTCACTCAATGGGGAACGCAGTTTTACAGTTCTATCGATAATAGTATGCATATCTATGTTATTGAGTTTGAAGAGCGTGGAGTGTATGTGCCGGCATATGAGTATACAACGCCCTACGTGCATCTGACTGAAAAGGGCCTTCATTTCAATGACATCGACAATGATGGCGATTTAGATATCGCGGTAGTGCATAATACTGCTACTCCGGCTGCACCCAACTGGGTCGATAAATGGATTCTTAAAACAGGTGGTATGACTTGGATTACATTACTTCCTGCTGTTACCAGTCATTGTCAGCCGAATATTGACGTCGATGACGATGGGCTTCTGGATTTATTGGTGACGTCGTTTTCTGATGATCCTGAACCATACGCCGTAATCCGACGCAATTTAGGTGGCGGCAATTTTGGGTCGTATCAATTCATTGAAATGTCTTCGGAATCTACTCAAAAGGCCGTTTACGATGTAAATGCCGACGGTTTGCCCGATATCATCGAGGCTGTACCCGGCTGGAACAATACACCAACACAAATGATGTGGAAGGCCAACCTGGACAATTTCAATTTTGGAAATGCCAATCCATGGTTTACCCTGGAATCAGGATTTGATTTTGTTGCTTTCGCGGACTACGATCATGATACCGATATCGATCTTATCGTGCAAGAATTGAGCACCGGGAATATCATGGGTAAGGCGAATCTGGCAGGAACTGGATTTGCTGCACCAGTCGCTGTAACCAATCATAAAGAGGTATATGTCGCTCAATCATTGGGAGCCGTGCGTTGTGTGTCACCTTCTGCTGATTTTGATGGAGATGGTGAGCTTGATCTTTTGGTCAGCGAGAAGAACAACGGTTGCAATATGAAAACGGCTTTCAGTTTTCAGGAGAATCTCATTGCCTCAACAATGTGTTCTATTGAAGGAGTTGGCGGGGTGCGAGCCATATCGGGACAATTTGATGCGGATAGCAATATGGACATGTTGACTTTTCCGGATGCAAGTTCGGCTTGGGGTCAAACAGCATTGGCTGACATCGCTGCGGATGGAACAATTGGAGATTTTATAGCGGTAAATTCTAATTTGACACCGGTTTATATTGATTACTACACTGTTTTGGATTTGGATGATGATAGCGTAGATGAGATTTTGGTGCATACCAACACGGGTTTCATCATGCTGGGTTTCACGAATGGCGTATTAACCAACAAGGGCACACAACCAAACGTAAATTTTTATAATTATGGCGTTCAAGAGTTTCCAACAAAGACCGATTTCAACGGTGATGGAAGGTGGGATTTGTTCATGGGAGCGGCGTACAATACGGTGTGGATCAACAATGGTAATTTGTCTTTCACTGTTATTGATAATGTCATGCCCAATCGATTATCTGTTTCTGCAGAGCCTTTGTTTACTGATGTTGATGAAAACGGCACAACTGATATTGTATATGCTAAAACAACAGGATTGTGTTATGTTTCAATAAATGCCTCAAATGTTCTACAGACACCAGTTCAGCTTGGTCCTAATGGTGTTGTCCCGCTAGCTATTTTAGGCGATATACACACAGATGGTGGCTTTATCTGTCAATCAAATGTGATTGTAGGTTCGTATTCATTCTTTAGAAATAGTGGAGATGGATCGTTCAATTTGATTTATCCTTTGGGGTCATTTAGCACAACCGGGCTTAATGCAGACTTCGATAATGACGGAGCATGGGAGTACATCAATCCAGATCGCACGATGTGGGATTGGCAAAATGGTGCTATCGAAATTGATGAGGTTTACCAAAATGATTATTATTTTGATTGGTACGATCAGGAATTGTCAAGTGATCGATTCCTTCGCTTAAACGATTTGAATCAAGATGGTTTTATCGATATCATTTATCAATATGGAGTTTCAAACAATGTTATGGCGGTCAGATGGAATCGTATTCCATACGGTTGCTTGGATCCAAATGCATGCAATTACAACGATGAAGCTTCTATCGATGATGGTTCTTGCTGCTTCAGTGGTTGCGGGTGTACCGATGCGGAAGCTTGCAATTATAGTAATGTCGCCGTTTGTAGCAATGGTACTTGCACCTATGAAGGCTGCACTGACCCAACGGCCTGTAATTTTGATCCATTGGCAGGTTGCGATGATGGAAGCTGTCAGTTTTCACCCAACTTTGAAATCTCGATGACAACAGAACTCAATGGTTCTGATCCTATTTACCCTATTGTATGGTTTGTTGCTGCTGATAATCCTGGTCAAGTTGATAATACCTGGTTGAACCTTCCGGATTACCTTGGTGTGATGAGCACGGATGAACTAACAGGCATTACGACCATTGACTTTGGTTGTGTTCCATACGATTGTTATCAAATGAAATTGATAACTCAGTTTCCGTTTGATGAAGATGATGAAGTGTTTGTTCAGTTGAGTCAAAATGGTACGGTAATTCATTACGACTCTTATGTACCATATCTTCTATTGAGTGATCCTGATCCGAATGCAGATACTTATATTATGAATTCGGCTTTCGCCATTGAATGGTTGTGTTTCTGCCCAGAAGAGGCCAATACGGGTTGTTTGAATCAATTTGCTTTCAATTATGATGCTCAAGCCGATTGTAACGATGGAAGATGTACCTTCAGTGTTTCTGGTCGTGTATTCTTTGATGAAAATCAAAATGGAATTTTCGATAATAACGATTATGGTTTGCCATTCCAGGAGGTCACTCTATATCCGGAGGAAATCACCATTATTACTAATGATGACGGATTTTACTATACCGAATTACCTTGGGGCACCTTTTATTTGGTTCACACACCGGACCCAAACTATCCATTCTATACCACTCCTGACTCTTATGCCATCACTACGGGTTTAGGTCCATTGGTGAACAAGGATTTTGGATTGAGTCCAACTGAACCATTGAGCGCCATCTGTGTTGATTTTTATCCTTCTTGGTATTTCTGCAATTACTGGGTCAACTTTAATCTATGCTTCCGAAACGATGGAAATGTACCGATTGATGGTATACTTACCGTTGAACTCGATTCTTTGATTACTCAAATAAATGAGATAACACCGATCGATAGCATAGTGGGTAATATGGTTTATTTCAGCTATCAGGATCTAATGCCGGGGCAAATGTTTTTGTATGATATTGAGCTTTGGACGCCTACAGTCGATTATCAAGGCACGAATATCGTGAATACGGCCAATGTTTATGGTTACGATAGTGACGGTGTCTTAGTGGCCACTGGACAACGCACACGTATAATTGAACATTTGTGCTCGTACGACCCCAATGACAAACAAGCCGACCCAATGGGATATACGGAATCGCATTTTGTGGAGGATGGAACTGCAATAGAGTATGTAGTGAGATTCCAGAATACGGGAACCGCGCCTGCATACTACGTTCGTGTCGAAGATATGATCGATGAGAATTTGGATATAGACTCGTTTGAATTTGTGGCCAATTCGCATAGTGTGATCGTGAGTTTGAATGAGGAAACGCGCAAACTTATTTTTTATCATAACGCAATCATGTTGCCGGATAGCTTCAGCGATGAACCGGGCAGCCATGGATTGGTGAGTTATCGCATTCGCCTCAAGGAAGGACTTCAACCAGGAACAATAATTAACAATACGGCCTACATTTATTTTGACTTCAATGATCCGGTAATTACAAATACCACGTTGCATACAGTTTTTGAGTGTGACGATTATGCTTCCTCTTTCAATATTGTTGAGAATGACAATTGTGGGCAATCACAAGTTATTCTTGCAAGTAATTCTGCTTGGACCGAATCTTATGCGTGGATGATGGATGGGGTGCAGATCGGCAACGAACCCAATGTGACCATTACCGATCCTGGCGAACATACGATTGAACTTGTTGTGGTCAACCCGCTCTGTGGATTACGGAATTCTCAGCAGACCATTGTTTTGGAGGAGCCAATAGTGGCTTCCATTTTGGGAGAGGATGCACATCTGTGCGACAACGAGTCGGTCACTTTCACTGCAAGCAATACCACTGCTGCGCTTCAGTGGACACTCGATGGAACGAATATCGGTACAGGCACTTCAGTAGATGTAACCAGCCCTGGTTTGCTAATGCTTACCTCAACGGTGGATGATTGTGTGTTGCAATCTTCTGTGCAAATCACATCGACATCGATGACTGTTATTCCACCTATTCAACAGAATCAGAATATCCTTTCGGTGGAATCAACTTCTGGTGCAACCTACCAATGGTACCTCGGTGGCGAGGCAATCGCCAATGCTACGGCCAATGCAATTGAGATCACTGAATCAGGATTGTACACCTTAACGGCTACCATCGCTGACTGTGTGTTGTCACAAGATATTGACGCGCAATACATCAGTGTGTCAGAATTGACATCAACAGCGTTCACCGTATATCCGAATCCAACAAACGGAGACTTTGTAGTGAAGCAAGCAATGGGCACCACCATCGATGTGTGGTTGGTGAATGCACTCGGTCAACGATTGAAAGCATGGAAACTTACGCCAGGCCAGCATCAATTAACGATCACGGATTTACCTGCAGGCATGTACACTTTAGAAACCAATGCGAACGCGCGTGTGGTGCTGGTAAAGATTTAAGTTGATAGCAAAGGGGATTTTTGGCGCTGACGCATCAGAACTCCCCTTTCTATTTATTAGATCAACTTTTTCAAAGCAATTGCAAAGGCAGAATTGGTTAATCCAGTTTTGCCTTTGTTGTTTTGATGAACGTTTTCCAAAGCCTTGCGGATAGTTTTGGAAGTATCATCAAATATGCCCGCATCACTCATATCTACATCACCGTTACTCATCAAATAAGCAAACACTCGCGCCATACCACAATTGGCGATAAAGTCTGGAATGACACTGATGGATCCATCTGCTTTTTCGGCGATTGGTCCATAGAAAATTTGTGGATCCGCAAAAGGTACATTCGCACCACTTGCAATCACTTGCATGCCAGCTGCTATCATTCTGGTCAATTGATCATCGGTAACCAATCGCGATGCGGCGCAAGGCAAAAACACATCGGCATTCACGTCCCAAATACGGGTATTCACTTCATCAAAACTCAACAGCGAAGAGTGCATTAAGGTGTTTCCCGATTTGGTTAAGAATAGATTTTTGATTTCTTCAAACGAATAACCTTCTTCGTTGATCAATCCGCCAGCGCGATCGATAATGCCCACGATTTTCGCACCTTGTTGTGCACAGTAATATGCTGCGGCAGCACCAACGTTACCCCATCCTTGAACAATTACTTTTTTGCCAGATAGGCCACCACCCCAAATGTCATAATAGTGTTTTACCGATTCAGCTACACCGTAACCGGTAATCATATCGGCAACTTTGAATTTATGCGTAACATCTGGCGAATATTTTGGGTCTTCTAAAACTTTGATCACTCCCAAACGCAAATTGCCAATACGTTTCACTTTCTGAGCTTCGGTCGGACTGAAATGTCCGTTGAATACACCTTCTTGAGGATGCCATACTCCGCAATCTTCTGTGATCGGAATTACTTCATGTATTTCATCGACATTGAGGTCACCGCCTGTACCATAGTAATGTTTGAGTAAGGGAGTCACTGCTGCATACCAGCGCTCAAGGACTTCTTGTTTGCGTGGATCACGTGGATCAAAATTGATCCCGCTCTTTGCGCCTCCAATTTGTGGCCCAGATACGGTGAATTTAATTTCCATCGTTTTGGCCAATGATTCCACTTCGCGTTTGTCCAAACCAGCGCGCATACGAGTGCCTCCGCCCGCTGCACCTCCACGAAGGGAGTTGATCACAACCCAACCTTCGGCCTCGGTAACGCTGTCTTTCCATTCAAAAACTATTTCTGGCTTTTTAGCTTCGTATCGGGACAATAATTCTCTCATCGTGACTTGCAATTTTGCGCGAAGTTATCGGAATATAGGAGCGAAAAAAAAGTGTCGCGGGTGATAATATCATTTTCAGGGTCGGGATTTGATCGGACCGTTCGGCTAGCCTGTCTTTCTTGGAATTTTTAATGTATTGAAAATTAAGGCTTTGTTTTTTTCACGGGGCCGCAGAACGGTGTTTTAACGGTATCAATTTGGGTGTTTTTACTCTTGATTCTTCTGTTCAGAAAAGCGCATATTCGTACCGTTAACTGAGAAAAACACATATACGCAGTGACTTTAACTGCGCCCCTTTAAATTGAAAAAGCACAAGAGTCTTACCTACTAAAAAGACTCATTCTGAGATTAAGACTCTAGAAGTATATATTTCTTGGTTTTGATTAAATGAGGAAGAAAAAGAATCGGCTAAATAGCCGATTTTTTTTTGCTAAAGAATAGGATTGTGACTGATCGGTATTATTGGGTAACCCCATTTTTGCTTTGGCCTCATATTTGGCATATGACCATGTAATAAATTCAGTTACGATGAGAAAGGAGGCGTTTTTTTTCATAGCTACATGGGCGATAATTATTCAAACCCATGCCCAATCTGTCAAATTTGAGGACCGTTTTGGTGACGATATCATTTATGTCGATGGCAATACAATTCGATCAAAAGACCGCTTTGGAGA
>JBDKJN010000156.1:0-4137 GCA_039796595.1 Bacteroidota bacterium | reverse complement strand
GATTTGGGCCTGTTACCTCTACCTCAACATAACTCAAACCCCGCAATCCACAGTCAATACTTGGAGTATCGTTTGCAATGATTGAAGTATCGCTGATCAGAATAACATCACTTTTCAAACGTTCGCGGTTATTGCGAACAAAGGGGCCAAGATTGCTACTGCCGCATTCCTCTTCACCCTCGATCATAAACTTGATATTACAAGGCAACGAATTGGTTTTGAACATCGCTTCAAAAGCCTTGACATGCATAAACATTTGACCCTTATCATCGCATGAACCACGAGCAAAAATGGCACCGTCCGGGTGAATATCAGTTTTGCGGATCACAGGTTCAAATGGTGGAGTATGCCATAATTCAAAGGGATCAGCGGGTTGGACATCGTAGTGACCATACACCAAAACAGTTGGTTTGGATGGGTCAATGATTTTTTCACCATAAACAATCGGGTGACCATCAGTCGCGCATACTTCAACCGCGTCGGCACCCGCATTGCGCAAGTGCTCGGCAACCATTTCCGCACACGTCGCAACCTCTTTTTTATAAGCTGGATCTGCGCTGACACTTGGGATGCGCAATAGATCGAATAATTCGTCTAAGAAACGCTGTTTGTTGGCTTGAATAAACTCTTGAGCTGCTTGCATAGGTATAAAATATCAATTTTGGAAGGCGAAGGTAGTGTCCACAGCATTAAAAAAAGTTCAAAGCCCGGAAAAAATCACACCGTCTTTCCAAAAGTGCATGACCCGCGCTAAATCATCAATGAAATAAGAGATACTTGTTATTCCTCTTCGATGGCTTTTATCACCTCCTCGATTGAAATAGCCAGCTTTTGCCCATGAACGGGGTGTTCAGCAGCTACAAGTACACGAGTGTCTCGGCCCAACGGAGCCCATCGGCCGGGGTGCATCGGACGTTGTGGAGTATACAGGCCAATCGAACGAATACCGAGTGCCGCAGCAATGTGCAAAGGACCCGTACTCGCGGCCACTAAAGCCTTAGCTTTAGCAATAAAAGCAATAAGTTCGGACAAACTCAGTTGCCCTGTTCGATCGATTAAACCCACAGGCCAATTGGGCACTTCCGAGCGAATGGTTTCACCTTCAGCTGCGGTTCCCGTGATCACCACGTCGTAATTGAGGGACATTAACCTCTCGGCCAAAGCCATGAATGCTTCAACACCCCATTCTACGGCACTCCCCTTGGATTTTGGGTGTAAAATAACAAATGGACGTTGAGGCCATTCAAAAGAAGCAGGTAGCTTCGTATTAGGCATAAACGTTGACACATCGACCAATTCCTGCAAACTTGGAATTATGGTGATGCCCAATGGTCGCAACAAATGGAGATTGAGTTGTGCTTCGTGCAAATCTGAGTTTTTTCTCGAAAACCACACCCTTCTATTGGCCCATTTCCATGATGCCCAACGACTCGCTGTCGCTATCCGAACTGGTATGCCCGCAGCTGCTATCACCTTCATCCATTCCGGATCAGGAAACGCAAAAAGAGCCACGTCATAATTTCTTGCCTTCATGAATGTTTTGGCTTGTGCGACAGGCATAGCCAACCACTCATCTGCATTGATAAAATGGTCCACCAATGGGCAGGCTTCAATAACGGCTTGCGTATATGCCTTACCTGCAAAATCCACTTTAATTTCAGGCCAATTATGCTTAATCCAGCCCACCATAGGCAAGGTCACCATAACATCTCCGATGCTATCGGTGCGACAAACTAGAATTCGAGATGGACGTTTCATGCGTTCTTCCAAAGCGCTTTAAGTTTACCGTATTTCCTCCATGTCGCATAGGCCGAAAGCGTAGAAATATTCCAACCCGTGCGCCCATCGCGCCAACCCGATTTCACAATATACGATTTGATGAACTGGACGATAACCTTTCCGATGATCAGTGGCCAGCCCACACTTTTGCCCTGCGCGAAAAGTGCTTTGGAGGCGATGTCGCCGAAATACTCAATCTGGCGCAAATGATCTTCACGCGTGTAATAGGAGTAGTGCAACAAGTCACCCTTGAGCCATCCAGAAGGTGCATTGTCGAGGAGATCGAGTCGATCGTGTGGGTTAACGCCTTGCCACGATGCCTTACCGTTTCTTACCAATCGCAATTTCGTATCTGGATACCATCCACAATGGCGCACCCATTGCCCGCAGTAGTTGGTCAAACGATTCATGCGATATCCACCGAACGATGATTCGGTTATAGCTCTCTGAATACTCTTTGCCAAAACTTCATCTGGGGCTTCGTCGGCATCGATGGACAAAATCCAATCGCCATCGCACTGCTCAAGCGCAAAGTTCTTTTGCTGAATGTGGCCTTCGAACTTATTCTGAATAAAACGAGCACCGAACTCGGCACAAATGGCTTCTGTTCGATCAGTTGAAAAGGAATCAACCACGACCAGTTCATCCGCAAATCCCGCTACAGAAGCTAAACAACGCCGAATATTGCGTTCTTCATTGTATGTGATTATGGCAACTGATAACTTCATTATTCGATGGTAGTTCCGCACACCACACCGCTGATGTACCTCATTTAAAAATACTCAACCGTTCGGCGTCCAATCGGATAAAAATAAATAAGAGCAATGAGAATCCGATGAGCGAAGAACCACCGTAACTCAAAAATGGCAGTGGAATGCCAATGATGGGCGCAAGACCGATCACCATTCCGATATTGATGAGGAAGTGCATAAAGAAAATACTCGCCACACAATAGCCGTACACTCTTGAGAATTGCGATCGCTGACGCTCCGCCATGTTGATTAGTTTGACGATAAAAAACACGTAAATCGCAACCAATAACACGCTTCCAACAAATCCCCATTCCTCGGCGACCACACTGAAAATAAAGTCGGTCCAACGTTCGGGCACATACTTGTTCTTGGTCATAGGCCCTTGCATGAATCCCTGGCCAATGAACCCACCATTGCCCACAGCAATTTTCGCCATACGCGCGTTATACCCGGGATCATCGTCCTTCACAGTAATGCTGGCAGCTTCTGCCGTTTCTAAATTTGCTTCATCATCGAGTTCAGATTGTTTCTCTTCCAAACCAAGCGTAACGTAAATCCTTGATTTCTGATGTGGTTTTAATACGTTGTCGACAAGAAAACTCACAGAAAAACTGAACATCAAAACGGCAACAGTACTTATCGCCAACACCCATAAAACCTTTTTTCGACTCCTTGGGACGACAAAATTGTATGAAAAAACGAACAAAACCACGGCAATCAAAAACACAATGATCATGAGCAAATAGACCCCACTTTGTTCGCCATAGACTGGATAATTCAATCGACCATGACCGGCAATAATACTCGTGACACCGAATACGATTCCGCCCAAACCGATAATGAGTACGTTGCCTGACAGACCCTCACGATACAACACAAAGATGAAAGCGACAAAGGTGAGCAAGCTACCTACGTCGGGCTGCAGAAGAATCAATGCCGCCGGCACTCCAATGATGACGCCAGCCCAAACACGCGTTTCCCAGTTGTTGAATTTGGCTTTGGTATTGGCAATATACTTGGCGAGTAGCAGTCCTATGCCAATCTTGGCGAATTCTGCAGGCTGCAAAGCAAAACCACCAATTTGAATCCACGCCTTATTTCCATGGACCTCTTTACCTATGACCAATACCAGCATCAGTAATAAGGTAAACACCGCATAGAGTACAGGCGCGAACTTATTGAAAAAGCCGCCCTCCATGTACAGCACAAGCAAACATAAGAAAAACGAAATTACAATGTACAAAAACTGCTTGCCATACTCTTGACTAATGTCGCAAGGATTGGGATGACCTTCGACAACGGCAGCACTATATATGTTCATCCACCCGAATATGACGAGCACAACGTAAATCAGGACCGACAACCAGTCCACATTAGCCAATGGATGTGTGCGATTGCTGCTCATCGATCAAGGAAGTTGGCTTCTAAAATTGTTTTTTCGCGAGCCTTGCTGGACTCTGCAATACTATCGTTGAGATATTTCTCGATCAACAATGTTGCGACTGGTGCGCTCCAGGTACCACCAAATCCTGCGTTTTCGGTATACACCGCCAAAGCTATCTGTGGGTTTTCTTTTGGTGCAAAGCAAACAAATACGGCGTGGTCT